>DATACV010000101.1:0-3380 GCA_036258875.1 Rubrobacteraceae bacterium | reverse complement strand
GGGGCGGTTCGCGAACCGCCCCTACGCGCTGAAGCCTCTAAAACACTCCAGGTCCGGGGGGACCGTCGGGTGATCCACGACGGGGACCGGCGGGCTGGCGTGCCGGTGGCGCCGAGGCGGGGGCCGGGGAGGCGGACTGGGGCGAGGGCTCGAGCGCTCGCCGCTCGCCGTCTGTCTCAGAGGGTTCGTCGGTGGTTGACTCGTCGGTGGTCTCCGTGGTCTCCGGCGGCGGCACCGCGCGGCCGTCGGTCTTGATCTGGAGGTCCATGTACGGGCTCGGGACGTCGAACTCCTGTTCCGGGTACAGGCTAACGGCGTTCTGCATGTAGAGGGACCAGATGTCCAGCGGGTAGTTCTCGCCGTTGATCTCAGGCAGGCCGTTTATGTTGACCATGGGCGTCCGCTCTTCGGGGTAGCCGACCCAGACGCTCGTCGAGAGCTGCGGGATAAAGCCGATGAACCAGGCGTCCACGAAGTTGTTCGTGGTGCCCGTCTTCCCCGCCGACGGGCGGCCGATCTCCGCGTCCAGGTCGTGGTAGTAGCTCGCCGTGCCGTCCGTGATCACACGCCGCAGGGCCTTGGTTACCACGGCCGCCTCGTCGCGGGTGAGAGCCTGCTCCTCCCTCAGCCGGTGCTCCTCGACCACGATATCCTCGCCGTTCTCCTCCTTGGTCACCCTCTCGACGAGGTACGGCTTCATGTGGACGCCCTGGTTGGGCAGCGTGGAGTAGGCCGAGGCCATCTCCAGCGGCGTCACACCCTCCCCGAGGCCCCCGATCGCGGTCGACGGGTAGGCCTCGACCTCGCTCGTTATCCCCATCTCGTGCGCCTCCTCGACGACGTTCTCGAGCCCGACGTCGAGGGCGAGCTGCACGAAGACCGTGTTGTCCGAGTCGGCCATCGCCCTCCCGAGGGTTATGGGACCGCGCTCGATGAAGTCGTAGTTGTCCACCACGTAGGGGTCCTCGTAGGGGCCCATGGGCACCTCGAGGTGCTCGGAGACGTAGGTGGTCTCGGGCGAGATCCCCTGCTCTATAGCCTCGGCGTAGACGAAGGGCTTGAACGAGCTGCCGGCCTGCCGGTGTGCCTGGGTGGCGAGGTTGAACTTGACCTGGTCGAAGTCCGACCCGCCGACCATCGCCTTGACCGCCCCCGTCGCCGGGTCCACGGAGACTAGCGAGGCCGAGGGGTCCCCGACCTCGGGGTTTACGATGGAGTCCACGGCGGTGTTGGCCATCTCCTGGAGGTTGGGGTCGAGGGTGGTGTGGATCTCCAGCCCGCCCTCGTAGACCGTCTCGTCGCCGTACTCCTGGGCCAGCTCCTTGCGCACGGCGTTGAGGAAGTACTCGTTGTCGTTCTCGTGCTCGACGCGGCCCCGGCTGAGGGCGAGGTCGGCCTTCACCGCCTCGTCGTGCTCGGCCCTGGTTATGTAGCCGTACTCGAGCATCCGGTCGAGCACGACGTTGCGGCGCTCTTTGGCGGTCTTGGGGTCGAGGAACGGGTCGTAGACGCCGGGGAGCTGGATGATCCCGGCCAGGAGCGCGGACTCCGGGAGGGTGAGGTTCTCGGCCTTCTTGTTGAAGTAGGTCCTGGCGGCGGCCTCGGCGCCGTAGGCGTTCGCGCCGAAGTACACGGTGTTCAGGTACTGCTCGAGGATCTCCTCCTTGGAGTGCTCCTCCTCGTACTGCCAGGCGAGCGTGGCCTCGGCGAACTTGCGCTCGAAGCTCGGGATCAGGCGCTGCTCCTGGGCTATGTAGGTGTTCTTTATGAGCTGCTGGGTTATGGTGGAGCCGCCCTCCTGGATGGAGAGGCTCTGCACGTTCTCGACGGCGGCGCGCGCTATGGCCTCGAAGTCCAGCCCCCTGTGCTCGTAGAAGCGGTGGTCCTCGATGGAGATCACCGCATCGTGCAGCGTCGGGTCTATCTTGTCGAGGGGGACGACGTAACGGTTCTGGACGCCGTAGAGCTCGTCCACGACGTTGCCGTTGGCGTCGTAGACGACGGAGGTCTGGGCGAGCTCGGTCGAGGAGTAGTCGTCCAGCTGGGGCATATCTTCGGCGAGCGCCGTGTAGGTCTGGCCGAAGCTGGCGAAGAGCACGACGACCCCGAGAATCCCCACCGCGCAGAGGATCAGGAAGAAGGTACGCGCCGCCGCCAGCCAGTTGCCCTTCTTACGCGCCCGGCGGCGCCGGCGGTTCATCCTGCGCAAATCACCGTTCTGCATGAAGCGGCTATTATACAAAATGATCTCCGTTCTCCCCGAAAGGAGGCACGCATCACAAGCTACCCGGGCCTGGCCCGTAACGCGTTCCCGGCCCTCGTCGAGAACGACTACGTCTACCTGAACACGGGCAGCAGCGGGCCGCCTTCGTACCCCGTGATCGAGGCCCTCCGCGCCGCCGACGACCTCTGCTCGGGCCCCGCCTACCTGGAAGGCCCGGGCTTCTACGCCCGCCAGTCCGAGCTGAGGGAGCGCGCCCGCGAGGCCGCGGCCCGCCTCGTCGGGGCGGCCCCCGAAGACGTCGCCCTGACCCAGAACACGACCCACGGCATGAACCTCGGCGCCGTCTCGCTCGACTGGCGCGCGGGTGACGAGGTCGTCTCTACCACTACCGAGCACCCGGGATGCCTGGCGCCGCTACACGCCCTCGCCAGGCGCTCCGGTGTGAAGGTAGAGCTCGTCTCGCCCCCCGTGACGGCGCAGAAGATAGAAGCCGCCATGACCCCGAGGACGCGCCTGATCGCCCTCTCGCACGTAGACTGGACCACAGGAGAGGTGTTCCCGCTGGCCGAGATCTGCGCCCTCGCGCGAGAGCGCGGCGCCCTGACCCTGGTAGACGGAGCCCAGTCCGTGGGCAACATCCCGGTGGACGCTCCCGCATCCGGCGCCGACATGTACGCCTTTACCGCACACAAGTGGGTCCTCGGACCCGAGGGCATCGGCGCCCTCTACGTCCGGCCAGGCCTCGACGTCCACAGCACCAACGTCGGGTTCCTCTCCCTCGCAGACCCGCTCGCCTTCGATCCATGGGGGAACTACGAGCTCAAGTCCGACGCGCGGCGCTTCGAGGCTTCGACGGGGAGCCCGGCCCTCTGCGCCGGCTTCGCTACCGCCGCGGACGCGGTCTACGAACGGGGGGACATGGGCTTCGAGGGGATCTGGCACCGTGCCGAGTTGCTCATGGCCCTACTCTCTGAGTTACCCCGCGTCACCCTGCGTTCTTTCCGGCCCGCCCAGTCCGGCTCGTGAGCTTCGAAGTCGAGGGGCTGGCAGCGAAGGAGGTGGTGGAGCGGCTTCTGGAGCGCAGGTTCGTCCTGCGCTACATCCCCGGCTCCCGCCCGTACGTCAGGGCGAGCACGCACCTCTTCAACACCGGAGA
>DATACV010000100.1:0-8760 GCA_036258875.1 Rubrobacteraceae bacterium | reverse complement strand
GGCAGGCGGAGATCTTGCCTGCGTCCAGCTCGGGATCTTCGCGCACCCCGTCCGACCTCCTCCGGATCTCCGGCGACCTCCGATGCGATCACAGTACACGATCCCGTTGTGGCGCTCAGGCAAAGCTCTCGCGCTTCTCATCGTCGATCAACGTGAGACAGCTGGCGCGGACTTCCGAGAACGCCTACATCCACGAGGTTGGGTGAATAGCGTGGGATGGCCCGCAACGCCGGGCTCCACTTCCCCCTTGGGAGGACGCGATGGGACCCGTAGACTCGGGTCGCGCCTCCGGAAGGGTGCCGGGGTAGCGCGGGATGCCGTCTTCTCGGGAGGGGTTTCCATGGCCGAGGTAGCGCTCTTCCATCACGCGCAGGGGCTGACCCCCGGCGTCGTCGCGTTCGCCGACGAGCTGCGCCGCGCCGGGCACGCCGTGCACGCGCCCGACCTTTACGACGGCCGCACCTTCTCCACCCTCGAGGAGGGGGTGGCCCACGCCGAGGAGATCGGCTTCGGCGAGGTGATCGAGCGCGGCGTCCGGGCGGCCGAGGGGCTGCCCGCCGAGCTGGTGTACGCCGGCTTCTCGCTGGGAGTGGGGCCAGCACAGAGGCTGGCCCAGACCCGATCCGGGGCCCAGGGGGCGCTGTTGTTCCACGCCTGTCTGCCCGTCTCCGAATTCGGCCCGTCGTGGCCGGACGGTGTACCGGTGCAGGTCCACGCGATGGACGCCGACCCGGAGTTCGACAACGGGTGGGACCTCCCCGCCGCCCGCGCCCTCGTCGAGGAGGCCGAGGACGCGGGGCTGTTCCTCTACCCCGGCGACCGGCACCTCTTCGCCGACGGTTCGCTGCCGTCCTACGACGCGGACGCCGCCGCGCTCTTGAGCCGGCGAGTGCTCGTCTTCCTCGACAGGCTATAGAACACTCCTATCCAAGCGAGTGCCTAGAAGTCCTCTTCTAGGCACTTGGGTGGATATCACAGCAGCGGATGCCTCGGCAAGATCACCACAACCTCACGACGCAACGGCCGCTCTGGACAGCGCCAACACCGTCGCCACCACGAGCACCAGGGCGCCGGCGGGTAACGCCCAGCCCACCCGCACACGCACCCGCCACAGCGCCCAGATCGCGGCCGCCGGCGCAGCGATGCCGAGCACGAGGCTCCCGACGTGCGCGACGTCACTCAGCGGCGCGGCGTAGGGGCAGGCCGGCGGGCAGAACACGATGGGGTAGCCGTTGATCAGCAGCGTCCATCCGAGCCCCAGGACGGCCGCGCTCGCCACCCCGCCGCCGTTGCCGCGCGCACCCGCCGCGAGCGAGACGACCCACCATACGTGGATGAGGCTGACCAGCAGCAGCGTCGCCCCTACCGGCGGCGAGAGGGTGCCCCGCATCGGAAACAGCCCGACGCCGAAGTCCACGAGGATGTGTAGCGTACCAACAGCCATCGCCGCCAGGCCGAGCCAGAGCCACAGCGGCAGCCGCCACGACTGGCCCGACCACGCCAGGTCGTTGCTCTCCATGATCCCCTCCTTTCGGTTGCGCCACGCCCCTGCTATGTTACGGAAGTAGCGTACCTGGCGAGGGCGGAGCGACGCATCCCCCGAATGAGCTAGATTCGCAACCTTTTTGGCAAGTTTCGGCAAGAAGGTGGGCCGGGGCTCCTAACATGAAGGATACCCCGGCCCGGTAGTCGGCCACATAGCACGCTAACCGGCGAGTTTCACACCCACTCCGCCATCGGCCGCCACCCTGACACGGAACGGCAGCGCCGTTGTCGCAATCGGCGTTGACCGACACGGGATCGGTCGCGACATCAGCTCCCGTCGACAGCACCTGTAACTGTTGTATCGGTCATTTCCGGTTCTGTTAGCCCACGCGTAGGCGGCCCCGACCGGACGCGGCCACCGCTACAGCGACGCCGCCCGCGACCACCGCAACCAAGAACGCGGTCCTGCTCCCGGCGGTGTCGGCGATGAGTCCAGCCGTCCATGCCCCGACCGCCGCCCCCACTCCTAGCGCCGTGATCGTCCAGTTGAGTCCCTCCGTGAGCGCCTGGGTAGGCACCAACTTCTGTACCAGGGTGAAGCCGGCGATGAGCGTGGGCGCTATCGCTACGCCCGCGAAGGCGGCGGCCGGGGCCATGAGCGCGACGCTAGGCGCCAAAACCAGCGGCACCGTGCCGGCCCAGAGCACTATTACCGATGCTGCGAAGCGATTGTCCAGCGGCCACCTCCAGCTTCGCGCGCCGTAACCTAGGCCCGCCAGGAGGCTGCCCGCGGCCACCAGCGCGAGAAGCACGCCGGCCGCGCCAGGAGAGCCGACCTGCCCCGCGAACGCGACCATCGCCACGTCCAAAGTCCCGAAGATGGCGCCCGCGGCGACGAAGGTCGCGACCAGCACCCGCAACCCTGATGTGCTGATGGCTGGTGCATACGACCGGTTGCGCACACCGGTGGGGGCCGGTTCGGTGCGGCGTTGTAGCGCCAGGGCGAGCGAACCCGTGACGGTGAGGAGGAGCGCCCCGAGCAGCCCCGCGCCGGGTGCCACCCCTAGCGCCAGGGCGGTGACTAGTACCGGCCCGAGCACGAAGATGAGCTCGTCTAGGGTGGACTCCAGAGCGAATGCTGACTCCAGGGCGGGAGAGCCGCCCACCAGGGTCGACCACCGGGCTCGCACGAGCGACCCCACGGGCAGCGCCGCCGCCCCCGAGATCGCCGCGGTGACTAGCAGCGTCCACGTCGGCGCCGAGAGCTGCGCCGAGAGCACGAGTGAGAGCGTCCCGGCCGAGTGCACAGCGAGAGAGATGAGCAGCACCCGCCGCTGACCGTAGCGGTCCACCGCCCGACCGAGCCGAGGGGCGGCCACCGCCTCGGCCAGAAGTGCCGCCGCGGCGACCGCTCCCGCCAACCCGTAAGAGCCGGTGAGTTCGGAGACCATCAGCACTGAGCCCAAAGCCCGCATGGATATGGAGAGCCTCGCCACGAACCCGGCCAGGACGAAGGCGCGGGCGTGGGGCACGGATAGCAGCGAACGGTAGGTCTTCAGCACGTCCCTTACCTTACCGTGGCATCCCGCCAGTGTCTCGTCCGGGGTACAAAGTACTCATGGAACGCACGCCTTTGTCCCATGACGACCACTCGCGATCGGTGGAGACACCTACGCGGCCACACCGTGATGCCTCGACATCAATAGGTGAGGGCGAAGGCCACGCTGGACCAGGCGGAGGGGATGGTAAGCGCTTGGTCGATATAGGGGAAGGAGAAAGGGCCAGGGGAATAGATGTGAGAACCCCAGGCCCTGTGTCACGTAACGATCGCAGATTACCAAGCTTTAGGGCGGAACACATCACCCAAATGACGTATATTTGCCGTTACTTGGGCCTTACTAGCGGTTGCGAACTTTCGAGAACCCGTCCTCTAATGGTCCCTGCTAACCTGTTAAATTTCTCCTGCACCTCCGCCTTGGTATAACCCCATGAGGCATGTGGAGTAGGCGACGGAGGGAGCGCCTAGCTTTATGGCTTACATCCACGCGATCGCAGCGGGTGACCTTGGGTGGGCTTTGTACGCCGTGTCGCTACTCGCGGGCGTCCTGTCGAATGAGCTCCTGATGGTCCAGAGGAGGGGCTTCGGCAGAGGAGGTCTCGGTAGGCGGCGCGGAGGGTTCGGATTGTTTAGGGTACTGTTCGCGCTGTTTTTCACCACCCTGCTCGGACCGATCGTGCTCGTGGCGCTGATCGCCTTCGTCGCCTACCGTTCCTTCGCCAACCGCCGTAGAGGATAATTTGGTTTCTCGTTCGCCCAATAAAGCGTGGCCTGGTACATTCGGTCTCCTACGGCCGACGCTACGCTCCTCACTTCGTCTCTTCATAAACCCCGCGTCACCATCATCCGACGAGCCCGATCGTCATCACGCCGTCTGGATCAAGGCGAACTCTGAACGGCACCGCCGCCGTTGTCGTGATCGGCGTTTGCCGACTCCGAGTCGGTCGCAACAACTGCTCTTGCTGCGTCCTCCCCGCGCAGGAACAACTGGTACTCCTGAGTCAAGCGAGACAGGGGACCTTGGGAGGGAATTATGGCCAGCGTAGCGCCGAGGGTGGCTACCTTCATCCTAGTCATCATCCTCGCCTTCCTGCTCACTTTGAGCGGCGTACTTCCTTCGGCGGCTCACGCACAGCAGCAAGAGACCTCGGCCACGGTGACGAGGGTGGTGGACGGCGACACCATCGAGATATCCCCTGCCATAGGCGGTATCGAGGAAGTCAGGCTCATAGGTGTGGATACCCCGGAGACCGTGGACCCCTCGGAGGACGTCGAACCTTACGGACCGCAAGCCAGCAGCTTCGCTAAGAGAGAGCTCGAGGGCGAGATGGTCAGGCTCGAGTTCGACCAGGTGAGGGAGGACCAGTACGAGCGGCTCCTAGCCTACGTCCACGTAGGCGGGCAGATGTTCAACGAGACCTTGCTCAGGCAGGGGTACGCCCAGCTTTACATCCTTGCCCCGAACGACAATTACGAGGCCCGCTTCAGGCAGGCCCAGCAGCAGGCAAGAAGCGCCGAGCGCGGGATATGGGGCCTCACCAGGCAGCAGCAATGCGAACTCGCCAACAGGGGCAACGGTATAGGCGAGGGCTCTCCGGGGTGCCGGGCCGATGGACCCTCGAACCCGCCTGCACCCGAAGCTCCGAAGGAAGCGCCGCCACGAGAGGACAGGGACTGCGCGGACTTCCCGAGCCGGGCGGCGGCCCAGGCCGCGCTTGATCGCGACCCTTCGGACCCTAACGGCCTAGACGACGACGGCGACGGGCAAGCGTGCGAGACCTCCGACTACGGCAGCGAGGCCCCGCCGGATCGCGAACCGGCCGGAGGCAGCGGCACTCCCCAGCCCCAGCTCAGGTAACTTCCGGACACGGGCGGGCCGCCGTTGTTGCTCGTGCCCTGGCTCTGCGCTCTCTGCGTGAGCGGGGTTGCGGTGCTGCGAAGGGTGTAAGGCACGCCGGCACGAGGGTGAGGGTGGAGGCGAGAGCCACGCTGGAGCAGGCGGGGAGCTTCGGCGGGTGCTCGAGGCGTTGGGCGAACGGCTGGGCCAGTAGAGGAGGCCTTCGAGGTCCTAGAAGGAACGTCCCGCCCGAGAAGGTAGGGGGATCTTCTAGCGCCCGGTCCTCACGTGGAAGCTCCAGAAGGCGTACTGATCACCACCGCAGCCCTCCCGGTCCCGCCAATGTCCCTCCGTCACGAGGTAGTAGTCCCTCGACAGCTGGCTCACGCGAAATCGCGCGTCCCAGGCCACCGTCTTCCCTCCCCGTACGACAGGGCTGAGGGTCCTCTTAAGGACCTGCGGCTTACCGATCGGGTAGTCGTCTTCGTTAACCTTCCGGTGCGCCGTGATCTTGAGAGAGTCGGGGCGCTGTACCTTGAAGATCCTCACGCGCAACGCACTCCTCGCAGCCACCCGGTCGGCGCCGGGGAACCGGAAGACGTAGTCCGTGTGAGCGCCCCCACACCGCCCCCCGCCGAGGGCGTAGTGCCATTCGGACTCTGCCACCTTGAAGCCCGTCTGCAGATCCTGGGATCCTTTCTTGAGGACCGTCTTGGGGATCCGGTGATCGTGAGCCTCGGCAGGCGGCGCCCCCACTGCCGCGGCGATAGCCCCCAGGATCACCACGGCGACCGCCGAGAAGAGCACCGTTACCACCCGCCTGCGATTAGCCGTCCTCTTCATCGTTGCTCCTCTCTGGCCGGGGTCGCCGAGCTTGGGTGAATCGGAAACTGGCAGGCTCCTGCGTGCTCACTGTTACCAGGAGTTTCGCCGGCCGCGACTACATCTAGCCGCATGGCGAGTCACCGTCATTTTACGATGCGGAACCCTAGATGGATCGCCGCAGGCGTCTCGATAACGCTGGTGGTCTCGAGCTGGACGTGTTCACCGCCGAGATGCTCGAACATCCTGGTGCCGTCGCCCAAGAGGACCGGCACGAGATGAATGGAGATCTCGTCTACAAGCCCCGCCTCGATGAACTGTCGCCCGATATCCGGCCCACCCATCACGGCGACGTCCTTCTCCCCGGCGGCCGCCTTCGCCTGCTCCAAGGTGCTCTCGATCCCGTCGGTAACGAAGGTGTAGACACCCCCCTCGGGCACCTCCTGCGGCTGGGCGTGGGTGACGACGAATACCGGTACCCGTGCGGGACCCGCCGGGCCATCAGCGCCCCACGACGATACCGAGTGATCGTAGGTGCGTCGGCCCGCGATGACCGCTCCTAGGGTGTGCACAGCCTCGGCGAGGAGCTCACGGTTGCGTTCGTCGTCGCCGAACGCCCACTCGTGGAGCCGTTCTCCGCCATCGCCCATGGGTTCCTCAGGCCGGACGTTCGGCCCGGTGACGAACCCGTCCAGCGACATGCTGATGTCGAAGATCAATTTGGACATCAGGACCTCCTTGCCATGAGCATGCTCGCTCGGCATGCTTTCCTTCGCCCGTGACACGAAAGATCCTAGAAGCTGTTCCGTACGAGCACCATCGATTCGGTTTTTCCCGAAAGCTCTAGCGGGATGGCAGAAGTGGGTTGGCGGAGCAGGCGGAGGATCTCGGGCGAGTGGTGGAGGAGTTGGGCGAGAAGATATGATAGTAGTGGGAGTAGGCTCCGCGCCAAGGTATAGCTAAGAACCATGGGTTCTTTCGTGGGTTCGTGTTGCCTCTGGTGTTGGTTTCGTTTAGGTTGTGGGAGCCACTACGGGCGGCATAGGGAGAGGGACATTCGTGAGAAGGCGGTTAACGTTGGTGTGGTTGTCCTTGGTTGCCGTCATGGTGAGCGCGCCCAGTGCCTTGGCGCAGGACTCCTTCTGCACCACCAGCGTCGCCGCGGAGGGCGAGAACGTCACCAAGTGCGTGGACGCTCCTAGCCCTACCCCCAGCGCCACCGCCAGGCCCGATGTGACCGTCATTAGCGGGGGACCGCTGACGGCTTCTCCGACCGCCACCGCCGGCGGCACAACCATGATGTCTTCCCTCGCCGCGGCCGTGGGCGGCGAGCTGCCCGGCACAGGAGGTGAAGGGTTCGCGCTCGTAGTCGCTGCTCTGCTGCTCGGCTCCGGCGTGTTAAGCTACGCCATCTTGCGCCGAGGCAGTTGACGACTCGCGGCGCTTCGGTGGTTGCACGTACCGGCAACTAGAGCACGAGGGGGTCTCTGGATGAAAGGGCTTCTAGCCACGCTAGCGGAGCGGAAGGCGACGCTTTCGGCGGGATTGTTCGCTGGGGCATCCGTCTACATCAACCTGGTTGAGCACCCCGCGCGAATGCAGGCCGGGACCCAAGTCGCCCTCGCAGAGTTCGCTCCCAGCTACCATAGGGCGACCGTCACGCAGGTCTCCTTGGCAAGCGCAGGATTCTTGAGCGCGCTGGCGGCCTGGAGATTGAACTCGGATACGAGGTGGTTGATCGGTGGAGGTTTGCTCGTGTCGGTCATACCCTTCACAGCCCTGGCGATACTGCCGACGAACAAGCAATTGCTCGACCCGGCAACGGCGAACGACCCGGATTTGGCGGAGATGTTGTTGGGCCGGTGGGGAAGGCTGCACGCGGTGAGGAGCGTCCTGAGCTTGGCTTCCCTGCTGCTGTTCTTGTTCTCGTTAGGTAGGCGTAAAGGCTGACAAGCCCGCGGGCGAAATCTGAGCGTAGCATCAGGCTGCACGCGTGCGGACCCCGAGGCCCTGCCACATGAACGCTATCCTACATCCGAGAAGTCGCCCTCGTTGTGTTCAGTGTGTGCGGCTCCACCTGGTACTCCGGCATGAGTGCGAGGGTGGAGGCGAGGAGGCGTGTGAGGCTGAACGAGGGGGACGAGCGGGACACCAGGCGAGGGCAGTAGGATCCGGAGGTAAGAGAAGAACCGGGCCGGCCGCCGGGAAAAAGGGAGGATGGAGGACGGTGATCTGCGCCGCGGCCCGCTCGCCAAGCGGTGTGCTTGCGAAGACCCGGGGGCGGGTAACTACCCCGCATGGCGCGGCAGGCCAACGAATACACCGTGGACGAGGCGGCACACCTCCTCGGGATGTCGCCAGCGCGCGTGCGCCAGATGCTCAGAAGCGGCGAGCTCGAGGGCGAGCGGCGAGAGGAGCGCATCGAGGGCGTGCTCGGGCCATGGAGGATACCCACTGAGGCCGTCGACGCCCTCCGCGAACGCCTGCACGCCGAGGGCGCCGAGACCACCGTGGTGCTGCCGCCCGGCGAGACCCTAACGGACACTGTCTCGGAGGGCTCCTGGAGGCCGCCCAGCGAGCGCACGGCGGAGACGCCCTCGGAGGCCTCCGAGCTTCTCTCCGAAGGCGTGCGAGACTTGAGGGAGAAGGCGGAAGGGCTCCTGGAAGAGCTTCAGCGCCTGGAGGGCCGCCTGGAGGCCGCGGAGATGCAGGAGATCGCCCTGCGCGAAGAGCTACGCCGAGAGAAGGGGCGCTCGGGAAAGTTGCGCGAGGAGCTCGAGTTAGAGCGGCGGGCGCGAAGGGCCTAAGGGCGCGTGGCGTAGGCTGTTCGGGGCTGAGCGCTCTCGTGCCCCCCGACTAGAGGACCCAAGGCGCGAGGGACGGGCGCGGGGGCGGGTAACCGCGCGGAAGGGAGGACGAGGTGCAAGACGAACGGCAAAGGGAAGACGCCAAGCAGCTGCTGCGGGTGGCGCGCGAGCGGCGCGTGGTGGACGGAGTGGGCGGCATGGAGGTGGACCTCTCCGCCGCAGCGGAGCACCGGGGCCTGGAACCCGGCGGC
>DATACV010000099.1:0-3819 GCA_036258875.1 Rubrobacteraceae bacterium | reverse complement strand
CTCGGGAGGTCGAAGGAGGTCGAGGAGGGCTGGCTTAGAGAGAACGCCGTCGGACGCCACAGCTTCGTCGAGGTAAGCCCGCCGCGGGAGGTGGAGGTCGGCTCGCTAGAAGATTACGTGAGCAGGGAGGTTCTCGAGGGGACCTGAGGGGCTCCCCTCAATCGTTGCCGCCGCCCCTGTCTCTGCCGCGGTTATTGCCGCCGTTGTTGCCACCATCGTTCCCACGGTTGTTGCCGTCGTTTCCTCCCCTGTCCCCCCTGAAACTATCCCTGAGCGAGTCCCTCAGGTTCTCGCCGTTGCCCTCATCAGGTGCGGGGGAGGAGGTGGTGGGCTCGGCGGGTCCGCCGCTGTAGTAGAGGGTCACGGTGGAGCCGGGGTCCACGAGGGCACCCGTGCTCGGCTCCGTCTCCAGCGCCGTGCCGGCCGGCTCGTCGTTCTGCAATGTACTTTCGACGGGCGTGGAGTTAAGCCCCACCTCTTCCAGGATCACCTGCGCCTGCTCCAGGCTCACGCCGTAAACCTCGGGGACCTCGACCTGCTCGGGGCCGAGGCTGACGGTTACGTCCACCGAGCTGCCGGGCTCGATGCTCTCCCCCTCGGCCGGATCCTGAGAGAAGATCTGGCCCGCAGCGACCTCATCGCTGTAGTCCTCGCTCACCGTGCCGAGCTCCAGCTCGTAGTCAGCCAGGACGTCAGCCGCCTGGTTCGTGGTGTTGCCGTACAGGTCAGGAACCTCCACGGTCGAGGGCCCGGTCCCGACGGTGATCGTCACCTGCGAGCCGACCTCCTCCGACGACCCGCC
The DNA here is from genome assembly GCA_036258875.1 of Rubrobacteraceae bacterium. GTDB lineage: Bacteria > Actinomycetota > Rubrobacteria > Rubrobacterales > Rubrobacteraceae > JALYGY01. The sequence goes on along the minus strand of DATACV010000099.1, from coordinate 3,017 downwards.
TTGCGGGTTCTGGTCGGTCACCCTGCCTTCCTGCGCGCTGGGGCTCTCGGCCTCCTCTACGGCCACCTCGAAGCCCGCGTCCTGAAGCGTCTGCTCGGCCGCGTCCCTGTTCTCGCCGGTGACGTCGGGCACGTCGGTTATCTCGGTCCCGACGGCGACAACCGAGATCGTCGAACCCTCCTCGGCCCTGCTGCCGTCTGAGGGCTGCTGGCTCTGTATCGTGCCTTCCTCGTCCTCGCCTCTTACCTCCCTCTGGACCTCGATCTCGAAGTCGTTGCCTACCTGGTTCTGGGCCTCCTCGACGGTCATGCCGACCAGGTCCGGGACGGCGATCATGGCCGCCTGTTGCTGCTGGTCGTTCAGGTAGTTGTAGGCGGCCCAGGCGAGCGGGGCCAGGAGGAGCAGCGCCAGGAGCGCCAGGGCGAGGGGCCAGGCGTTGCGGCGTTTCCCGTTCCTGCGTGCCGGGGGCGGGGGCGGGCCGACGCGGGTGGGCGCGACAGCCGCCTCGGCTGGCATGGCGCGCGTCCTCATCAGCTCGGTGGTCGCGCTCGCCGGCTCGAGACCGGCGACTACGCGCTCGAGGTCCTCTATGAGGTCGGTGTCGCTCGCGTAGCGGTCCTCGGGGTCCTTGGCGAGCAGTCGGCACGTTATGGCGTTTATCCCGTCGGGGACCCGCGGGTTCACCGCCTTCGGCGGCTGCAGGTGCCCGTTGACGTGCTTCATCGCGATCCCCAGAGGCGTCTCAGCGTCGTAGGGCAGCTCGCCCGTGAGCATCTCGTAGAGGACGACGCCCAGGGAGTAGAGGTCGCTCGCCGGGCCCACCGGCTCGCCCATCGCCTGCTCCGGCGAGATGTAGTGGGCGGTGCCGAGGATGGAACCGGTGCGCGTCATCGTGGAAGAAGAGGCGGCGCGGGCTATGCCGAAGTCCGTCACCTTCACGTCGCCGGACTCGGTGATCAGGATGTTGTGCGGCTTTATGTCGCGGTGGATCACGCCGCGCTCGTGGGCGGCGCACAGCGCCTCGGCGATCTGGAGCGCCACGGCCGCGGCGGTGCGGGGCGTGAGCGCCCCCTTGCTTATGATCCTGTCCTTCAGCGTGCCGCCGGGGAGGTACTCCATAGCTATGTAATACGTCCCGTCCTCCGACTCGCCCCGATCGAAGATGGAGACGATGTTCGCGTGGGAGAGGGCGGCGGCGCTCTGGGCCTCGCGCTTGAAGCGCTCGATGAACTCCTCGTCGCTCGCGTAGCGGGTGCTCATGACCTTGAGGGCGACGTCCCTGTCCAGGATGTCGTCGTGTGCCAGGTATACGTCGGCCATGCCCCCGCTGCCCAGGGGCTTGATCAAGCGGTAGCGATTGTCTACGAGCTGCTGCATGACCTTGGCATTATAGCCTTACCTACCCCCGCCCTTCAGGTACGCCTCCATGAGGTCCTGCGCGATGGGAACGGCAGGGGTGGCCGCGTCGCCCTGGGGACCTATCTCGCCGCCGTTCTCGACCATGACCGCGACGGCTATCTCCGGGTCGTCGGCGGGGGCGAAGGAGACGAACCAGGAGTGCGGCTGGCGCGGCGGGGCCTCGGCGGTCCCCGTCTTGCCGGCTACCTTCACGCCAGGCACCTTGGCCTCGTTCAGCTCGCCGAGCGTGATCACGCCCTGCATCATCTGGTTGAGGGTCTGGGCGGTGGCCGTGTCGAGCGCCCGGTGGCGGACGCTGGGGGCCGGCCTGTCGAGGATGATGCCGTCGGGGGAGCGGATCTCCCGCACGATGCGGGGGTCCATCATCGCGCCGTCGTTGGCGACCGTGGCGGCCACGAGGCCCATCTCGAAGACGTTGGAGGAGACCCTGTCCTGGCCGAAGGAGATCTGGGCCGTGTTCCCCTCGACCCACTGCTCGACGGGGTAGCCGAGGTCGCTGGCGGAGACCGGCAGCGGGAAGTCGTCGTAGGGGTCCCCGAAGCCGAAGTCTTGCGCCGTCTGGTAGAGGAGCTCGGCCCCCACCTCCCGGATGGCGATCTTCGCGAAGATAACGTTAACCGAGAACGCCAGGGCCTCGGCGAAGGTGAGCCTCCCGAAGTCCTTGCGCTGGTAGTTGATCACCCTGTAGCCCGGCGTGTCGAGGAAGCCGGGGTCGAAGAACTCGTCAGAGGGGCGCACCCCGGCCTTCAGCGCGGCGGCGGCCGTTATCACCTTGAAGGTCGAGCCCGGCGGGTAGAGGCTCTGGGTCGCGCGGTTGAAGAGGGGCGTGGACGGGTCGTTCGCCAGCTGCGGGAAGTTCTCGTCTATGTTGTTCGGCTCGTAGGAGGGGTAGGAGACGAGGGCGAGTATCTCGCCCGTCTTGGGGTCTATGGCCATCGCCGATCCCCGTCCCGTCTCGGTAGCCGCGAGGTCTTCGTAGGCGATGCGTTGCAGCTCGGGGTCGAGGGTGAGCACCACGTTGTTGCCAGGCTGGGGGCCGCCGGTCATCTGGTTTATGAGGCCGTCGAGGGTGGCCGGCTCCGCCGTGCCCGAGAGCTCGGAGTTCTGCCCGATCTCGATGCCGGTGGCCCCGTACTTGGTGCTCCAGTAGCCCACCACGTTCGAGAACGCCTCGCCCCCGGGGTAGACGCGGTCGTAGACGCGGCCGCTCTCGGTCTTGCGGCGCACGCTCTCGGCGAGCACCGTCTCGCCGTCGCCGGCCAGGATGAGCCCGCGCGGCGTCTCTATGGCCCTCTGGGTCTGGAGCCCGTTCTGGGGGTTGTTGGCGAGCGACTCGCGGGCGTAGACCTGCCAGTAGGCGAGCATCCCCACCAGGGCCACGAACCCTGCGACGAAGAGGTAGAACGTCCGCCTTACGTGCGCGTTCACGCGCCGCCCTCGTAGAGGGTCTCCTCGACCTCGCGCCGCCCCGCCTTCTCGGAGATGACCAGCAGGAGCGCCGTCAGGATGAAGTTGCCCACCACCGAGGAGCCGCCGTAGGAGACGAAGGGGAGCGTGATCCCGGTCAGCGGGATCGCCTTGGTCACCCCGCCGACGAT
>DATACV010000098.1:0-8664 GCA_036258875.1 Rubrobacteraceae bacterium | reverse complement strand
CGAGTGCGAGGACTGCGGCGGGAGGACCGTGCCGAAGAAGATCCACTTCTACGGCCACGAGAACGTCGGCGCCGCCATAGCGCGCCGGGCGATGCGCCGCCTGGCCTACCCCAGGGACGACGTGGACGCCGTGGCCCACCTAGTCGCCAACCACATGCGCCCCTACGGGTACGCGGCGAGCCGCGATCCCTGGAGCGACTCGGCCGTAAGGCGCTTTATCCGGGACGCGTACTTGGCGCGCGGCGACCGGAGGCTCGCCGTCGTGGACATGCTCCTCAGGCTCGCCCGGGCCGACATCACCGGGAGCGCGCCCAGGCGGCGGCAGGTAGCCGTAGCGTCCTGGGAGAGCCTTAAGGGGCGGGTGGAGGAGATCCGGGCCGAAGACGCCGTCGAGCGGCTCGAGAGCCCCCTTGACGGCAACGACCTGATGCGGCAGTTCGGGCGCGGGCCGGGGCCCTGGATCAGGGCGCTCAAAGACCACCTCCAGGGCGAGGTCATAGAGGGCCGCCTCGGTAAGGACGATAGGGAGAAGGCCCGGGAGCTCGCCGAGGCCTACGCCCGCGAACACTACCTCTTCGAGGAGTAGCGTATGGAGAACTTCGACACCCTCGTTACCACGACGTGGCTCGCCGAGCACCTCGACGACCCGGAGGTGCGTATAGTGGACATCCGGGGCTACGTCGAGAAGACAGATCTCGGGGAGGGACGCCAGAGGGCCGAGTACCTGGGTGCGCGCGACGAGTACGACGAGGCCCACCTCCCCGGGGCCGTCTACGTGGACTGGACCCGCGACATAACCGACCCGGACGACCCCGTCTCCGTGCAGGTCGCCCCGCCGGACCGCTTCGCGCGGCTCATGGGCTCTTTGGGCATCGGGGACGGCACGCACGTCGTCGTCTACGATCACGCCGGCGGCCAGTTCGCCACGCGCCTGTGGTGGGCCCTGACCTACTACGGCCACGACCGCGTCTCGGTCCTCGACGGCGGCTGGAACAGGTGGACCGCCGAAGGCCGCCCGACGACCTCCGAAGTCCCAAGGCCCGAGCCTGCCGCTTTCACGCCGGAGCCCCGTCCCGGCTGGCGGAAGAGCGCGGAGGAGGTCCTCGCAGCGAGCGAGGGCGGCGCCTTCGTACTCGACGCCCGCGACAGGGGCCAGTACACCGGTGAGGTGGCGCGTGGCGAGGGCCGCGCGGGCCGCATCCCCGGCGCCGCGCACCTGCACTCCGAGAGCCTCTTCGACCCCGGGAGCGGGACCTTCCGTTCGGACGAGGAGCTGGCCGAGAGGTTGCGGGAGGCCGGCGTCCCGGAGGACAGGGACACGCCCGTCGTCGCGTACTGCAACGGCGGGGTCGCGGCGACGGTACCGCTCTTCGTGTTGCACAGGCTCGGCCACACGGACCTCGCCAACTACGACGTATCGTGGAACGAGTGGGGGATGCGCGAGGACCTGCCCGCCGAACGATAGGGGCGGTGAAGGCTACCCACCCCGGTGTTACACTCTTCGAAGTCTAATGAAGAAGTCGCGGACCAGGAACATCGTCTCGTGGGTGCTGAGCCTCCTCATGGTAGCGGCCGGCGCCGCGCTCATAGCGTCGTTCTTTCTCGCCGGGAGCCTCAACAGCAGCGCCACGAACAGCTCGGACCCCGGCGGCTTCAACGTCCCGAGGCTCGACGCGAGCGACGACGCCCAGCCCAGCGGCCCGAAGAACAAGACCCTCAAGCTGACGGTCCCCAAGATGGCCCAGATCCAGGAAGACACGGTGCCCACCGTCTCCGGCACCAACGTGCAAGCGTTGGGGGAGCACGCCGCCATACACCTCGCCGGCACCGGCTTCCCGTGGGAGGAGGAGGCGAACGTCTACATGGCGGGCCACCGCCTCGGCTACCCCCGGACCGACAGCTTCCTCGCCTTCTTCGACCTCAACAAGCTCGAGCAGGGGGATGAGATCTACGTCACCGACGCCGAGGGCACCCGCTACACCTACGAGGTCTTGAAGGAGTTCACCGTGAGCCCCACCGACCTCTCCGTGACGGACCCCGTGCCCGGCAAGAACTTGCTCACCCTCCAGACGTGCACCCTGCCCGACTACTCCCAGCGCCTCATCGTCCAGGCCGAGCTGACCGACACTACCGAGAAGAGCGCCTGAAGGCGCTCTCAGGCACCAGGTTCTCTCAATTGGTGGCTCCACCCAACGCTCTCTAAGGAGAGCATATCGCGTCGGCACGGTTTCCGAAGCCGAACTAGACTTCGCCACAACCCCTGATGCCTGTAGCCTTACTTCCGAAACTCCTGCGCCTTGAAGCGCCGGCCCGTCACACCCCGCGACTCGTCCGAGGCCAGGTACATAAAGACGCCGGTGTTCTCCTCGGGGGTTATGCGGGTCATGGGGTCCTCCTCGGGGTAGGCCGCGGCGCGCATCTCGGTGCGCATGCCGCCCGGATCGACCGCGTTCGCCCTGATGCCGCGTCCCTCGAGCTCTGAGGCCAGGATCTGGGTCAGCCCCTCGACGCCGAACTTGCTGACCGAGTAGGCTCCCCACTCCGCCCTGCCCTCGACGCTGACCCCGCTGACGACGTTGACTATGGAGCCCCCCTCGGGCATGTGGGGTATGGCCGCCTTCGTGACCAGGAAGAGCCCCGTGAGGTTGGCGTCTATGACCCGCCGCCACTCCTCCTCGGGGTACTCCTCTATCGGGACCCGCGGTCCCAGCACCCCGGCGTTGTTGACGAGCACGTCGATCCTCCCGAAACGCTCGACCGTGGCCCCGACCAGCCTCTCGACGTCCGCGCTGACCGACACGTCCGCCGCGAGCGCCAGGACCTCGGCGCCGGCGGATTCGACCTCCCCGGCCACGGGCCTGACGCTCTCCTCGGCGCGGGAGTTGATAACGACGCGCGCCCCCTCGCGCGCGAAGGCGAGCGCGAGCGCCCTCCCGAGCCCCTGGCTCGCGCCGGTGATCACGGCTACCTTGCCCTCCAGCATGAAACGCTCCCTTCTAGCTTGCCAGCCTGTCAGCTTAAACCCTCCTCGTCGCCGGAGCGTCATCCGTGGTCGTGGGTTTTCAAGTCCCGGCCGCCTTGCCCTAGACTAACGGCACCGAAAACCGGAGCCGGGAGGAGCGCCGATGGCCGAAGCAACGGGGGGAACGTCCCAGGCTGGCAGGGAGCTGGATCGCATAGTGTTCTTCTCAGACGCGGTCTTCGCCATAGCCATAACCATCCTGATCCTGGAGGTCGGCGTGCCCGACGGACTCTCGCCCGCGCAGCTGCCCGACCGGATACTCGGCCTGTGGCCGAAGTACCTGAGCTACGTCATAAGCTTCCTGGTGCTCGCCGTCTACTGGCAGGCCCACCACAGTGTCTTCAGGCCGATACGGGGCTACGACGGGACGCTGGTGTGGCTGAACTTCCTATTCCTGATGGCCGTCGTCTTCTTACCGTTCCCGACCTCGCTCCTGGGCGAGTACGGCGAGGAGCAGGTATCCGTGGTGATCTACGCCGCCAACGCCGCGGTGGCCAGCCTGCTACTGGTGGCGATCTCCTGGTACGCCACGAGCGGACACCGCCTCGTGGCGCCCGAACTGGACCTCGAGGCGGAGAGGTTCCGACGCCTGCAGGCCCTGGCGGTGCCTGTTGTTTTCCTGCTCTCCATAGGCATCTCCTTCTTCAGCCCCACGGCGGCTATGTACTCATGGCTGCTCCTCGCCGCCACCGACCTGCTCGTCCGACGGTTGTGGTCCCGCCGGTAGGCTTGCGGCGCGCTTCAGAACGAGACGGGGATGGAAGCGTCGCCGCGGGCGGCGCAGCGGGCAGCGCTTCTCGTAGTCGAGGATGTCCTGGCGCGGCACCCTCAAAGATCCCCCGAAGTTGGAGGCCGCGATCGCGCCCCGGTCTATGAGCTGGTAGACCCTCGAGCGGCTGAGGCCTAGGTAGTCCTTTATCTCCGCGTCGCGCGAGCTAGTCGAATTAGGAGGCGGGGGTTTCCAGTAGCCCTGGGGCATTCTCGCGCATACGCCAAATGGGTGAGAAAAAGATAGCCATCTTGGGGGATGCGCCCGCCGAGCCTCCTGCCCTACAGTGGTGTCATCTGTTACGAGCGGCGGGGATTTATAGGCACGAGAGACTCGCCCTCACAAAGAAGGGAGCGGAGGATGCGAAGAGTGGGCCTCTTGTTGGCGGTGATGGCGATGGCCTTGGCGGTCGTCTCGGGTGTGGCGCTGGCGGACACAATAAACGGTGACGGCGGAAACAACCGGCTCGTGGGCACTAACGGGAAGGACAACATCTCCGGCGGCGGCGGAAACGACGACATCTTCGGCAGGGGCGGACAGGACAGAGCGTTTGGTGATTCCGGTAACGACGAGGTCTATGGTGGCGGCCAACGCGACCGCCTGCAGAGCGGCCTGGGCCAAGACAGGCTCTACGGGCAGGAGGGCAACGACTTCGCGAACGCAATCGATATGCAGGTCAACGATCGCATCAACTGCGGGACGGGCAACAGGGACGTGGCGGGTTTCGACGACCGCGACTTCATATTTGGGAATGGCAACGAGGACCAGGTCGCCCAGAACTGTGAATTCTGGTACGTTGCCCCCGGCGGGGTGATCCCGGCTAACTCCACAGAGGCCAGTGACTCGAACATGGATCTCTCGAACATCGACACCGTCGAAGAGGCGGAGGCGGCGGAGGCGGCCGGTCTGCTGAAGCAGGTCAAGTAGGGCGCAAAGCTCTCGACGGGCTGGCCCTTGGAGATCACCGGCATCTTCGCCGAAGTAGCAGAGGCTACGGAGGCGAGTTCGCCTGAATGCAAACCTTCGCCACTTAGCGTATAAAGGGTTCCGTGGAACGGCTAAGACCAGAGAAGAGGACCCCGGCTCGTGTACGGTGAGAACGCGCCGCCTTCCTGGGCGCGGCTGCCGGGGGCGCGCTGCCGGGCCGTCGAGCACCTGACCAAGCTGGAGGGCTTGCGGGAGTTCGAGTTCCTGGAGGGGCTCGAGGAGGAGTTCTTCCACGCGCTGGCGATATCGGCCGAGGTGCTGGAGATAGGGGCAGGGACCACCCTCTACAGGGAGGGCGAGCCCTCGGGGGCCGTCTACTTCTTGCGCGAGGGACGCGCGAAGCTCTACCGCTCCTCTAGCGGTCCCAAGGCGCGGGACCAGATCCTGGGCGTGGTGGGCGACGGCTCCGTGCTTGGCCTCGGCGCGGCGCTCGAAGGCCGACCCCAGAACGGGGGGGCCGCGGCGCTCACCGACTGCGTGCTCTACGCCGTCTTCCGGGACGACCTGCTCGAGGTGATGGCCCGCTTCCCCGAGGGCGCCCTCCGCCTCGCCCGAACTTTAGCGTCCCGCAACCGCGAGCTCGAAGACCTCGTCGGCGACCTGGTCTTCCACAGCGCACCCCAGAGGGTCGCGCGCATGCTCCTCAACCTCGCCACCGAGGAGGGACGCGTCACCAAGCGGGGCGTCGTCTTCGAGCCCTCCCTCTCGCGCCAGGAGATGGCCGAGGCGACCGGCATCTCGCGCGAAGCCCTCTCGCGCGCCCTCTCCCGCCTCGCCAGGGAGGGCATCCTCGAGCTGCAGGGCGCGAGGACCATAACCATCCTCAAGCCCGCCGAGCTCCGCTCCCGGACCTGAAAAGAAGGTCATTAGGTTCTTAGGTATTTAGGGGCGCTCTTGGCGGGGGCGGCCTCTCGACTCCCGAACCCTCAATACCTTAGAACCTCAGAGCCTTAAGAACCTGAGAACCTTTCCCAATAAAGTCCGATTTGCGGCAGATTTGACCTGGATCACACCCCCCGATGACCGTGGTCATGGGCGGCGATGATGAGCGTCAACGCCGGGTGTTGCGCTCGGGGGCTGGCTGGTATAAAGCCTCCCAAGAGCGCGACGAGAGGAGGAGAGTTATGACCTACGTGATCACGGAGCCTTGTATCGGCACGAAGGACCAGAGCTGCGTCGAGGTCTGCCCTGTAGACTGCATCTACGACGCCGGGGACCACTTCATGATCAACCCCGAGGAGTGCATAGACTGCGGCGCCTGCGAGCCGGAGTGCCCGGTCGAGGCCATCTACCCCGAGGACGAGGTCCCCGACGACCAGGAGAGCTACATCACCAAGGCCGCCGACTACTTCGAGTAGTTAAGGCTCGAGTGGCGACACGAGGGAGGGGCTCCGGCCCCTCCCTTTCTCGCGTCTGCCGACCTATATACTCCCCGCATGGAAGACGGGAGCTGGCGGACGCTCGAGCGTAGTTACCTCTACCGCAACCCGTGGTGCGCGTTCAGGGTGGACGGGGTGGTGCTCCCGAGCGGGGCGGAGATCGAGTACGGCGTCCTCGAGAGCAGGGGCTTCGCTGCGGTAGTGCCCGTCACGGACGAGGGCGCCGTGGTCCTGGTGCGCCAGTGGCGCCAGCCTCTTGGCTCCTTCACCCTCGAGCTGCCGAGCGGCGGGGTGGACGAGGGTGAGGATCCCGAAGAGAGCGCCGGGCGCGAACTCTTCGAGGAGACCGGGTTCCGCGCCACGCGGCTGGAACACCTGGTCTCGGTCCACACCAGCACGGGGCGCACCACCGAGGTCTGCCACCTGTTCCGGTGCCTGGCCGTTCGCGACCCCGAAGGTCCCCGTCCCGAGCCTACCGAGTTCATCCGCGTAGTGGAGCTGCCGCTGGAGGAGGCCCTGGAGGAGGTCTCGGGCGGCGGTATCACCGACGCGGCCACGGTGCTCGGTCTGTTGTGGGCGGGGCGGTTGCCAATGGACGAGCCGTAGGCTACATTTAAGGAGATATAGACCGGGGAGCCGCGAGGCTGAGAGGGCGTCAGGAGGACGCCGACCCGTTGAACCTGATCCGGGTAATGCCGGCGCAGGGAGCTTCAACAGACTCTTCGCGCATCCCCAAAAGAGACGAAGGAGGATGCGCGGTGGATGCGTTCAGAGACACCAGGGTGCTCACGGAGGCGGCGCTCGCCATAGCCCTGGCGTTCGTGCTGGGTCTGATCAAGGTCTGGACCATGCCTTTCGGGGGCTCGATCTCGCTCGAGATGGTGCCCCTGATCCTGCTGGCGCTGCGGCAGGGGCCCTGGGTGGGCGTCGTCGCGGGGGCGGCCTACGGCCTCCTGGACCTGGCCATAGAGCCGTTCGCCCTGCACCCTGTGCAGGTGATCCTCGACTACCCGCTGGCCTTCGGGGTGCTGGGGCTCGCCGGGTTCTTCGCGCCTACCGCGCGGGGGGCGGTCCTTGGCACCATCGTCGCGGTGCTGGCCCGCTTCGTCTGCCACTTTGTCTCGGGCGTCGTCTTCTTCACCTCCACCTTCCCTGAGGGGTGGAACCCGCTGGTCTACTCCGCAGCGTACAACGCAGCTTACCTCATCCCTAGCCTCCTTATCGCCCTGGTCGCCGTGACGGTACTCTTGCGGGCGCTTGAAGCGGCGCAGCCGTCCCGGCGCCAGACGAGACACCGGACGTCCGCGAAGACCTCCTAGCGTGCGGGCCGCCATCTTCCTGAACGGCGCCCCTGACCCGCCCGAGCTGCTGCGGCGCGTCGCCGGGCGGGCCGACCTGGTGGTGGCCGCGGACGGCGGGGCCCGCTACGCTCTGGACGCCGGCGTGGTGCCCGACCTGGTAGTCGGCGACATGGACTCCCTGGGGGAGGTTGGCAGGCGGGAGATCGAAGACCGCGGGACCCTGCTGGAGCGGTACCCGGTCAGGAAGGACAAGATGGACGGCCACCTGGCGGTGCTCGCGGCCCGGGAGCGGGGGGCGTCCGCGGCGGACCTCCTGTGCGCCGCCGGGGGCAGGTACAGCGCCCTCTTCGCCGTCCCGCACGTCATGCTCGCCGCCGAGCGGGCCGGTCTCCGGACCACCCTGATAACCGGCTGGGGGCAGGCGTTCGTCCTGGAGGAGGGGGACAGGCTCATCTCCGGGGACCCGCAGGACAGCGTCTCGGTCTTCCCCATTACGGGCCCGGCCACCGGGGTGACCCTGGAGGGGTTCGGCTACCCGCTCGAAGACGCCAGGCTTGAGGTCGGGGACACTCTAGGGTTCCACAACGAGCTGAACGGCGAGGTCGGCCGGGTGAGCGTGGAGGGAGGCGCCCTCCTGGTGATACACGAGATGCGGGATCTTCCCTGAATGGACGGCCGGGCTACTATGCCGTAACATCGCCGGGATCATGCAGGCTTCGCGACCCAAGGCGATCCTGAGCCGGACGGAGCACCGGCCCTACCCCGTCCCGGCCAGGCCGTGGGCGCTCTTCATGAGCTGGCACGATCTCCTCTTCATGCACTGGCCCGTGCCCGCGAGCGCGCTCCGGCCCTTCGTGCCTCCCGCCCTCCAGCTCGACACCTTCGACGGCAGCGCCTGGCTGAGCGTCACGCCGTTCCGCATGAGCGGCACGCGTCCCCGCCTCCTGCCTAGCGTTGCGCCACTCTCGAACTTCCCCGAGCTGAACGTGCGCACCTACGCGACGGCCGGGGAGAAGCCCGGCATCTGGTTCTTCTCGCTGGACGCCGCAAACCCGGTAGCAGTCCGCCTCGCCCGCGCCACCTTCAGCCTGCCGTACTTCGACGCCGAGATGTCCTGTCGCCTCGAGGGGGACGAGGTCCACTACCGGAGCGTGCGCACCCACCGGGGCGCGCCGCGGGCTGAGCTCGCCGCCCGCTACCGCCCCG
>DATACV010000097.1:0-2052 GCA_036258875.1 Rubrobacteraceae bacterium | reverse complement strand
CTCGCCTACGTCACAGCGCCGGGAGAGGAGATCCCCGAAGGGCCAGCCCCCGCCGAAGCGCCTCCCGCCGAGGCGGCCGCGCAGGCGGAGACGCGGCGCGAGACCCCGCAGAGCCAGCCGGCCCCGGCCGTCGCGGACTCGGCGAACGGTCGCAAGGTCAGGGCCTCGCCCGCGGCCCGGCGGGCCGCCGCCCAGATGGGCGTCTCGATCGACAGCGTCCCCGGTTCGGGCCCGTACGGCAGAATCTACCTCTCGGACGTCCTGGGGATGGAGGCCGAGCGGCCCGCCCAGGCGCCTCCGGCAGAACCCACGCCCATAGACGCTGCGCGCCGCGAGCCGCTCTCGCGTACCAGGCGCCTCGGCGCCGAGCGCACGGCGAGGAGCTTCTCCGAGGTGCCCCACTTCTACCTGACCAGGGACCTGGAAGCCGACCGCCTCGTCGAGCTCGTAGAGCGCCTCAGGGACAGGATTGATCCGGCGCCCTCGCTGACCGAGCTGCTGGTGCTCGCGGTCTCGCGCACGCTCAAGAACCACCCCCGCCTCAACGGCCGCTACGCGGACGGAGACCTCGAGGTCCACGAAGACGTGAACGTGGGGGTCGCCGTGGCCACCGACGAGGGGCTGGTGGTCCCCGTAGTCCTCAAGGCGGACACCCTCCCGCTGCGGGAGCTGGCACCTAAAGTGAAAGACCTCGTGCGGCGGGCGCGGGATCACAGGCTGGCGCCCGAGGAGCTGTCCGGGGGAACCTTCACGATCTCCAACCTCGGGATGATGGGCATCGACTCCTTCGACGCCATCATCAACACCCCGGAGGCAGCCATCCTGGCCGTCGGGCGCGTCCGTACCGTGCCCGAGTGGGGCGACGGCGGGTGGGTCCCGCGACGGGCGATGTCGGCCACGCTGTCTGTGGACCACCGCGTCGCGGACGGCGCCGACGGTGCCCGGTTTCTCCTGGACCTCCAGGAGGCGCTCCGCGACTGGGAGCTCCTGCTGTGAGGGGCGGCGGCGCGACCGCGCGCGACGTCCCAGAGGCGCCGCTCTCCCCCACCGCTATCTCACCTTTGTCAACAATTGCCGTGCCGGGACGATGTTAAGTACTAATTGCACAAGCACACCGTCGAGTCTAGGATTGATGCAGCGGGTGGGTTAGACCCTGGTGAAGCGAAAGGGAGAAGAATAATGGCCCAAGCGACTGCTGCGAGCGGTGACGTGGGGACGACGGGCGGCACCAGCCTCAGGGTAAAGATCCAGAGGTTCGGGAGCTTCCTGAGCGGCATGGTCATGCCAAACATCGGGGCATTCATCGCGTGGGGGTTGATCACCGCCCTGTTCATACCCGACGGATGGCTCCCGAACGAGCGGCTTGCGGCGCTGGTGGAGCCCATGATCCTCTACCTGTTGCCGCTCTTGATCGCCTACACCGGCGGCCGGATCGTCTACGACGTGCGGGGCGGCGTGGTCGGCGCGATAGCCACCATCGGCGTCATAGTTGGGTCCGACATCCCGATGTTCCTCGGCGCGCTCATCATGGGACCCTTGGGCGGCTACGTCATCAAGCAGTTCGACAACCTCGTCGCACACAGGGTCCGCCAGGGCTTCGAGATGCTGGTGAACACCTTCTCCGCCGGCATCCTGGGCGGCGCGCTCGCCATCATCGGCGTGCTTGGCGCCGGTCCCATCATCACCTCCATAAGCAATGCCCTCGGGGCCGCTGTGGACTTCATAGTCAACCTCGGTCTCCTGCCGCTCGTGAGCATTATCGTCGAGCCGGCGAAGGTGCTGTTCCTGAACAACGCGATAAACCACGGCATCCTGGCCCCGCTCGCCATAGATCAGGCCAGGGAGGCCGGCAAGTCGATCCTCTTCATGGTCGAGACGAACCCCGGCCCGGGGCTCGGCATCCTGCTGGCCTACAGCGTCTTCGGACGCGGCCTCTCCAGGAGCTCGGCGCCGGGGGCCGCGGTCATCCAGTTCTTCGGCGGCATACACGAGATCTACTTCCCCTACGTCCTGATGAAGCCGGCCCTGATCCTCGCGGCCATCGCCGGCGGG
>DATACV010000096.1:0-13331 GCA_036258875.1 Rubrobacteraceae bacterium | reverse complement strand
CGGACAGGGGAGCAGCCCAACATAGTCTTTATCCTCACCGATGATCTGGACACCGGGTCGGTCTCCGTCATGCCCGAGCTACGGTCCCAGCTCATCGAGCAGGGCACCACCTTCAACAACGCCTTCGCCACCGATCCCCTGTGCTGTCCCAGTCGTGCGACCTTCCTGCGCGGCCAGTACTCCCACAACACCGGGATCGTGGGCAACTCCCCGCCGGATGGCGGCCACGGCAGGTTCCGGAACCTCAACCTGGACCGCTCGACGGTGGCCACCTGGCTCCAGGACGCGGGCTACCACACCTTCTACGCGGGCAAGTACATGAACGGCTACGGCTCCGGCGACACCTACGTGCCCCCGGGCTGGGATCGCTGGTACGGCTGGCAGGGTCGCTACCGCAGCCCCGGCGGCGAGTACCGCCTCAACGAGAACGGGGACATAAAGCGCTACGACCTCGACCGCATCCACGACACCGACCTGCTGAGAGAGAAGACAGTCGACTTTATCAGGAAACAGAGGGGCGTCGGGGCGCCGTTCTTCGCGTACGTGGCGCCCAACGCGCCCCACACCCCGGCCTACGTGCCCGAGCGCCACGAGGGGATGTTCTCGGAGCGCTCGCTGCCCAGGCCGCCCTCATTCGACGAGGAAGACGTCTCGGACAAACCTGCGGCGATGCGCAAGGCCAGGCTGGACCACGAGCAGATCAAGGAACTGGGCGACCGTTACCGCAAGCGCCTCGCCTCGCTGCAGTCCGTGGACGGCATGGTGGCCGCCATTCTCGCCGTGCTGCGCGACACCGACCAGCTGGACGACACCTACGTGATCTTCGCCTCCGACAACGGCTTCCTGCTCGGCGAGCACCGCCGCGTGGACAAGAGCGTCCCCTACGAGGAGTCCATAAGGATCCCGTTCATCGTCCGAGGTCCTCAGGTGCCGGCCCGGAGGGTGAACCACCTCGTCACCAACAACGACTTTGCCCCCACCGTCGCCCAGCTTGCCGGCGTAAATCCATCCAAGTACGACTTCGTCGACGGCAAGTCCTTCGTGCCGCTCCTGCGCCCCGGGGAGCCACCCCCGGAGCAGTGGCGGACGGGCTTCCTAGTGGAGCATGTCACCCCGACCTACCAGGCCCTCAGGACGAAGGATTACACCTACGTGGAGTGGCCGGGCGGGGAGAAGGAGCTCTACGCGCTCGAGGGAGACCCCTACCAGCTCCACAACCTCTTGAAGTCGGATCTGCCGAACCCGCCTCCCGACACCACCGCCCTGGCGGCCCAACTGGGGGCGCTCAAGGACTGCAAAGCGGACCAGTGCCGCGCCGCGGAGGTCAGGTAGCGCGGGCGGGGAACCCCGCCCCCAGACCTTCCGTTTTTCGTCCCCCTGCTGCATAATGGCGGCGTAGACGACGCTCGTTTCTCTCTGGAGGGGGAGATCTCGCGCCAAACCGCTCTGGTGACGGCGAGCCTGGCGTCGTCGCTGTGGTGAACAAGAGGGGGGAAAATGTGTACGGAGCATTCTTTTCCGGCGATGGACCGCCGGGAGTTCCTGAGGCTCGGCGGCGCGGGCATCGCGGGCGCGGTCTTGCTCGGCACCGCGACTGCTTCGGGCGGCAGGGTCCTGGCTCAGGCGAGGTCTTCACTCGCGGCGGAGTTCGAGTCTGCCGCCCGGGAGTACGGCGTTCCCAAGGAGCTGCTCCTGGCGATGGGCTACGTCAACACGGGGTGGGAGATGCCGCCGCCCGAGGCTAGCGCGTACCGGGAGGGGGATATCCACGGTCGCGGCGCCTACGGCATCATGCAGCTCGTGAAGAACCCTTTCGAGAACTCACTGGGCGTGGCCGCGTCCTTGACAGGGCTCTCGGAGGAGCAGCTAAAGAACGACCGGCTTGCCAACATCAGGGGCGGTACGGCGGTGCTCGCCGACATACAGGGGCGAGACAAACCCGCCGACCTGAACGGCTGGCAGGAGGCGATGGTCGAATACGGCGGCATCGACCTGTACGCCGTCGAGGTCTACGAGACGCTCGAGAGCGGGGCCTCGGCGACGATCTCCACGGGGGAGCGCGTGGAGCTGCCGCCGCAGGACGTGGAGGTGCCCCAGACCCTCACCACCCAGGGCAGGAGGGCCGACTACAGGCGGGCGGATTGGAGACCGGCCTACCGCGGGAACTACTCGAACCGCGATCGAGGCAACAAGCAGATAGACCGGGTAATACTCCACATCGCCCAGGGCTCCTACTCCGGCACCATAAGCTGGTTCAAGAACCCGGATTCGAACGTCTCGGCGCACTACGTCGTGGGCGAGAAGAGGAGGGTAGCCCAGTGCGTGCGCAACGAGGACATAGCCTGGCATGCTGGGAACTGGAAATACAACCGGAAGAGCATAGGCATAGAGCACGCGGGTTTCGCAGGCAACCCCAGGGCGTTCAAAGGCAAGTACGAGACCTCGGCGAGGCTGTCGGCGTACCTGGCGAGGAGGTACAACATACCAGTAGACAGGAGGCACTTCGTGCTCCACCGTAACGTGCCCGGCGTCACCAAGACATGCCCCGGTCGCCACTTCGACTACGACAAGTACCTTCGCCTGGTCAGGCGCTACAAGTAGGGAGGGCCCCTACCGCGCCGGTCTGGCAGGCGCACCATCCGTTATGTAAACTTGCCGCCGTCTGCGTTTTCCGAGCCCAGGGCTTACACTACTGGCGAGATGAGGGATGGTATTGGCCACGCACACGTCTAGCGCGAAGAGAAGCTTCGGGGGCGCGTTCTTCGACGCGCTGGGCACCTTCTACCAGCGGCGGTGGCTGCTCAAGTACTTTATCCAGCGCCAGGTGACGCGCAGCTACCGCAGGTCTTACCTCGGCTTCGCGTGGGCGATACTCGGGCCGCTGGTCTGGGTCTTCTTCCTCACCCTCATCTTCTCCGAGATAGTGGGCCTGAGGTTCAGGGAGGTCGAGGAAGACCCCAACCTCAACT
Source organism: Rubrobacteraceae bacterium (assembly GCA_036258875.1). Taxonomy (GTDB): domain Bacteria; phylum Actinomycetota; class Rubrobacteria; order Rubrobacterales; family Rubrobacteraceae; genus JALYGY01. Next base: position 10,362 of record DATACV010000096.1, on the reverse strand, counting down.
TCGGCATCTTCCTCTACTGCGGACTGCTCCCCTTCCTGGCCTTCTCCGAGGCGCTGAACAAGGGCATCAACAGCATCAAGGGCAACGCGGGGCTGGTGCAGAAGGTGGTCTTCCCGCTCGAGCTGCTCCCGTTCACGAACGCGATCGCCTCGATGATCGACAAGTTCTTCGGCGTAGGCGCGCTCCTCATCGTGCTGCTGGCGTTCGGACGGCCGCTCTACTGGACCGTCTTGGCGCTGCCCCTGATCGTGGTGATACAGGTGATCTTCATCCTGGGGTTGACCTACCTCATGGCGGTGCTCGGGACCTACCTACCGGACGTCGCCGAGATCATGCGCCCCGTCATCCGGGGGATGTTCTTCTTGACGCCCATAATCTGGACACCCGAGAGACTGCCCGAACAACTGCGCTGGGTCGTGGACTACAACCCGCTGGCGTACGTGGTAAACGCCTACCGGGACGTCATCCTGCTCGGCCAGCTGCCCGGCGCGCAGGCGACGCTGTACTTCACCCTCTTCTCCGTGGCGCTCTTCGTCGCGGCGTTCGCCCTCTTCGTCAGGCTCAAGCCGCGCTTCGCGGACCTGGTATGACGCTCGCCGTATCCCTCGAGGGCATAGGGAAGCGCTACAGGATCTCCCCCACCCGCTCCTCGCTGCTGAGGGAGACCCTGAGCTTCGGGAAGGTCAAGCGCAGCCACGACTTCTGGGCCCTGCAAGACATAAACCTGGAGGTGCAACGGGGGACCACCCTGGGCATCCTGGGCCGCAACGGGGCCGGCAAGAGCACCCTGCTCAGGATCATCTCCGGCGTCCTGCAGCCCTCTACAGGCACGGTCGAGGTGAACGGGAGGCTGACCGCCATCTTCGGGCTCGGCTCGGGATTCAACCCCGAGTTCACGGGCCGCGAGAACGCCATGCTGAACGGCCTGATCCTCGGCATAGACCGCGCCGAGATGCTGAAGCGGTTCGACGAGATAGAGGCGTTCGCGGACATCGGGGAGTTCATGGACCAGCCGGTCAGGACCTACTCGAGCGGGATGAAGTCACGCCTCGGCTTCGCCGTCGCGGTGAACGTCGACCCCGAGGTCCTGGTCCTGGACGAGGCGCTCTCGGCGGGTGACGCGGCCTTCAAGAAGAAGACGCTGCAGCGGATGTACGACCTGCGGGAGTCCGGCACGACGATCCTCTTCGTCTCCCACAGCATGGGGATGGTCAAGAAGTTCTGCACGGACGCGGTTCTCCTCCACAAGGGACGCCTCGTGACCCAGGGCGACCCCGAAGAGGTGGCGGACCGCTACAGGGAGCTGATCGAGCGCGCCCAGGAGAAGGACGGCACGGCCGGCGGCCCGGACCGCGGGCTGGACGACATGCTCGAACGCGAGGAGGAGGAGGACCTCGAGGGGGTCGGCTCGAGGAACGGCTCGGCCCGCGGCACCGGGGAAGCCGAGATCGAGGCCGTGCGCGTGCTGGACGAGAGTGGCGAGCCGGCCGGCGAGGTTCCTTCGGGGGGCACCGTGACCGTCAGGGTGAACGCGCGTTACTCGGCGGACCTGGAGGAGAGCTCCCTCGGCATCACCCTGCGGAGCAAGAAGGCGGGGGTCGAGGTTTTCTCGACGGACACCGGCCTGGAGGGGGTCTCGCTCGGGCCGAGGCGGGAGAGAGAACGGGCGACCGCGGACTTCACCTTCGGTGTGCCGCTGCAGCCCGGCACCTACACCGTGGACGCCTTCGTCGCCCGGCAGGGGGATCCATACCTGGGCCGGACGAACGGGGCGGCCTCCTTCAAGGTCACCCGCGCCGGGAGCGAGCTCTCCGTCGGGGGCCTGGTGCACCTGCCCACGAAGGTAGAGGTCCACGGCCCGGGCGGCGAGCTGGAGAGTCCCGGCCGGCCCTCCTGACGCCGTGTCGCCCCGCCTGACGGTAGTCATCCCCAACTGGAACGGCGAGGCGTTCCTCGAGACGTGCCTCTCCTCGCTGCGCCGCCAGACGTATCGGGGCTTCGAGACCCTCCTCGTGGACAACGGCTCCTCCGACGGCTCGCTCGAACTCGTGCGCCGCAACTTCCCGGAGGTGCGGGTGATTCCTCTCCCAGAGAACCGCGGCTTCGCCGCCGCGGTTAACGCGGGGATCGAGACCTCGACCGGCGAGCTTGTCGTCCTGCTCAACAACGATACGGAACAGGACCCCGGCTGGCTCGAAGCCCTGGTGCAAGCAGCGGACGCTCACCCGGAGGCCGGCCTCTTCGCCAGCAAGCTCGTGGACTTCCACGAGAGGAGCCTGCTAGACGGGGCGGGTGACGCCCTCAGGCTGAGCGGGCTGCCCTACAGGATCGGGCACGGGGAGATAGACCGCGGCCAGTTCGACAAGCCGGCGTTCGTCTTCTCGGCGTGCGCGGCGGCCGCGCTCTACCGCCGGGAGATGCTGGACGACGTCGGGCTCTTCGACGAGGACTTCTTCTCCTATTGCGAAGACGGGGACCTGAGCTTCCGCGCCCAGCTCGCGGGCTACCGTTGCCTCTACGTCCCCGACGCCGTCGTCTACCACATGGGGTCGGCCTCTACCGGAGGCAAGAGGAGCGCTACCGCCACCCGGCTGGGCACCCGCAACTCCATAAACCTGCTGGTCAAGGACCTGCCCCTCTCCGTGGTGCCGCACGTGGCGCCGTTCTTCCTGGCGGGGCAGCTCGCGCGGTTGCTCACCGCCGCCGCGACGGGCTCTCTGGCGGCGCACGTGCGGGGGCTCGCCGAGGCGGTGCGGCACCTGCCGATCATGCTCGAGAAGCGGGGGCGCATACAGAAGAACAGGAGGGTATCGGACGCGGAGATCCGTGGCCTCCTCAGGGAATCGTCGCTCGCGGCCACGGCGAGCATCGTCCGCAGACTGCGCGACCGGCTACGAAGCCGCCTGGGACGTCGGTGAGGTTCTCCATCGTCATCGTCAACTACGCCTCCTGGCCTCTGACCGTGCGATGCATCGAGGCCCTCCACGAGACGGGTTACCCGAGCTTCGAGGTGGTCGTGGTGGACAACGACCGTACCGAGCCGCCGGAGATCCCGCAGCCCGTGCGCGTGATCCGGAACAAAGAGAACGTCGGCGTGGCGCGGGCGTGGAACCAGGGGATCACCGCCTCCACCGGGGAGATAGTCGTCCTCCTGAACCCGGACACCACTGTAGGACACGACTTCTTCGAGCGGGTGGAGGTGTTCTTCGCGGAGAACCTTCGGGCGGGGGTAGCGGGTCCCAGGATCCTGGACGACGACGGCACCCTGCAGCTCTCCGCGCGCACGGAGGTAAGCATGATCTCCGGCCTCTTCGGGCGCACCTCGCTGCTGACGCGCCTCTTCCCCAAGAGCGCGCTGGTCAAGAGCCAGTTCCCGGCTGTGGCCGAGGCCTCCGCCCCCACGAAGGTTGACTGGGTCTCGGGGGCGTGCATGGCCGTCAGGCGGCACGTCCTCGAGGAGGTCGGGCCCCTGGACGAGCGGTTCTTCATGTACTTCGAGGACGCGGACCTCTGCCGCAGGGCGCGCGAGGCCGGCTGGTCCGTCTACTACCTGCCCCACGTCGAAGTCACCCACAGGGCGGGGGGCAGCACCCGCAGCCGTCCCCGCGCGATCTGGCGCCTGCACAGGAGCGCCTTTCTCTACCACCGCAAGCACGGCGACCACGGTCCCCTGGACCTCTACAGCATCCTGGTCCTCCTCGGGCTCTCGGCGAGGGCGCTCGCGAAGCTGGCGGCCTCGCTAGCCGGCAGAGCCTGAGCCGGGGCGCGTGGCCTGCCGCGGCGCCCGGTCGCGCCTCTTCAGGATCAGGTAGATCTCCGAGCCGAGCAGCTCGCCCCCCATCGGGCTCGCGAACTGCCGCTGGACCTCGAAGGTCTCCGAGAGCTTGCGCCGCAGCTCGCGGTGGTCGAAGCCCGTGTGGTGGAAGTGGTAGGGCAGCCCGGGTGTGATCTCCCGCTTGGGCCGCCTCTTCGGCGGTCTGCCCACCGCCGCGCGGAGGACGTTTGAAGGTCTGGCGTCGAAGGCGCCATAGCGCCGCGTCATCCTGAACAGTCCTTTCACGAGCGCCGGGAAAAACAGCTCGTTGGGCACCCCGACGACCGCGGTGCCCTCCCTGGCGAGCAAGCCCCTGATAGCCCTTATGGCCTGTGCCGTCTCCCGGCGCGGGAGGTGCTCGAAGACCTCGAGGCAGAAGACGTACTCGAACCTCCTCCCCTCCAGCTTCTGCAGCGAGGGGACAGGGACCACGTTCTCGAAGCCGGAGAGGTTCCGCCGCGCCTCCTCGAGTAGGTCCGGCGCCGGCTCGTAGCAGAACACCTCGGCCCGCGCGAACCTCGCGGCGAGGATCCTGCTGAGCTCGCCGCTCCCGCCCCCGAAGTCCAGGACCTTGCCCGCGAAATCCTCGTCGAGCACCGAGAGGGCGTCGCGCAGGCGCCGCCGCTGCAGGTAGCTCTTGACGGGGTTCCTGTCGTTGATGGTGATGTCGGCGTAACGCAGCTGTCGTCCCGGCGCGTGCACGTCCCCCCCTGCCACGACCGGACGCAGCTCGAGGAACGCTCGCCGCGCGGAGAGCCCCAGGAGGCTTATGACGGCCTGGGCCAGGCGATACCGCCAGCCATACTTCTCGCGCAGCGCCGTGTCCGCCGTCTCGTGCTCGGACCGGTCGAGAACGCGGGCCTCGGCCCCTACCTCCTCGCCTCGGGGACGACCCCCGAAACTGCTCGGGGCGAGCGTGACCCTGGGGTTGTTGCGGATACGCTTGACCTTCCCGGACCGGGCGTCGGTGAAGACGTAGAGGCGCTCGCCCGCGGGCGCGAACCAGACCGGGGTCGCGACGGGCTTCCCGCCCTCGCGGAAGGTGGTAAGGCGCAGATACTGGTGACCGTCGAGCACCCCAAGGGTAAGGCCCTGGTCGCCCATCTGTCAGCCTGCGGGGTAGCGGGGCAGGCTGCCCTCCGGCATCTCGCGCAGCGGCGGGGCGTTGCCGTCCCTCTCGGAGAGCGTCGGCGCGTCGGTGGGCCACTCGATGCCTATCTGAGGATCGTTCCAGAGGACGATCCCCTCGCATGAGGGCGCGTAGTAGGCGGTGCACTTGTAGAAGAACAGGGCGTCCTCGCCCGTAACGAGGAAGCCGTGGGCGAAGTCCGGGGGGACGTAGAACTGGCGCTTGTTCTCGGCCGAGAGCGTGACCCCCGTCCACTCCCCGAATGTCGGCGAGCCGACCCGGATGTCCACCGCGACGTCGAAGACCTCCCCGCGCAAGACGGAGACGAGCTTGCCCTGCGGCTGGGGGTGCTGGAAGTGGAGGCCGCGCAGCACGCCGCGGGCCGAGTACGAGAGGTTGTCCTGGACAAAGCGCCCCGGGAGACCTCCCTCCTCGTAGCGCCTCCCGTTCCAGGTCTCCATAAAGAAGCCGCGCTCGTCCCCGAACACTTGGGGCTCGATCACGAGGACGCCGGGGAGGTTAGTCTCGACGACGTTCATACGGGATGCCCCGGGTTCCGCAAGAGCTCCAGGAGGTACTGCCCGTAGCTGTTCTTGCTCATCGGATGGGCCAGCCTCTCGAGCTGTTCGGCGTCTATGTAGCCCTGGCGGTAGGCGATCTCCTCCGGAGAGCCTATCTTCAGGCCTTGCCTGAGCTCGAGTGTCTCTATGAAGTTCGCCGACTGCAGCAGCGACTCGTGAGTCCCGGCGTCGAGCCACGCCATGCCCCTCCCCATCACCTCCACGCGGAGCTGGTCGCGGTGGAGGTAGGCCAGGTTGGCGTCGGTGATCTCCAGCTCGCCCCGGCCCGAGGGCGCCAGGTTCGCCGCTATATCCAGGATCTGGTTGTCGTAGAAGTAGAGGCCCGTGACCGCGTAGTGGGACCGGGGCTTTACAGGCTTCTCCTCGATACTTAGTACCGTGCCCCTCCCGTCGAACTCGACGACCCCGTAGCGCTCGGGGTCCCTGACGTAGTAGCCGAAGACTGTCGCTCCCGTCTCCCGGCCCACCGCGCGCTTGAGCAGCTCCCCGAAGCCCTGTCCGTAGAAGATGTTGTCCCCCAGGACGAGCGAGACGTTGTCTTTCCCGACGAACTCCCGCCCGATAATAAAGGCCTGGGCCAGTCCCTCGGGTCTCGGCTGCTCGGCGTAGGCGAAGTTGACGCCCCACTGGGAGCCGTCGCCGAGGAGCTCCTCGAAGCGCGGGAGGTCCGAAGGGGTCGAGATCACCAGTATGTCCCGGATGCCCGCGAGCATGAGGGTGGAGAGGGGATAGTAGACCATCGGCTTGTCGTAGACGGGCAGGAGCTGCTTGCTGACGGCCAGGGTGAGCGGGTAGAGCCGGGTACCGGACCCGCCAGCTAGCACGATCCCCTTCACTAAGACCGCCCCTCCCCGAGACCCAGCCTCTCCCCCCTGTAGTTCCCCGAGAGCACGCCCTCGCACCAGGCCGTGTTCTCCAGGTACCAGCGCACGGTCTTCTCCAGGCCGCTCTCGAAGGTCTCCTCGGGGGTCCATCCGAGCTCGCGCTCGATCTTGCCCGCGTCTATGGCGTAGCGCCGGTCGTGGCCGGGCCGGTCCTCGACGAAGGAGATCATGGCCTCGTGCGGCGCGCGCGGGGAGTCCGGGACGAGCTCGTCCAACAGCCCGCATATGGTCTGTACCACCTCGAGGTTCGTCCGCTCGTTGTGGCCGCCCACGTTGTATACCTCGCCCACCGTGCCGGCCTCGAGCACCCGCCTCACGGCCCGGCAGTGGTCCTTCACGTAGAGCCAGTCCCGGATCTGACCGCCGTCCCCGTAGACGGGGAGCGGCTCGCCGCGCAGGGCGTTGTAGATCATCAAGGGGATCAGCTTCTCGGGGAACTGGTATGGGCCGTAGTTGTTGGAGCAGTTGGTCGTGAGGGTCGGCAGGCCGTAGGTGTGGTGAAAGGCGCGTACAAGGTGGTCTGAGGCCGCCTTGGAGGCGGCGTAGGGCGAGTTGGGCCTGTACGCCGTCTCCTCGGTGAAGTAACCTTCGGCTCCCAGGGATCCGTAGACCTCGTCGGTGGAGACGTGCAGGAAGCGAAAACCCAGCCGCTCCTCGCCCTCCAGCCCCTGCCAGTACGCGAGCGCCGCTTCCAGAAGCTCGAGCGTCTCGACCACGTTGGTCCGGACGAAGGCCCTGGGGGCGTCTATGGAGCGGTCCACGTGGGTCTCGGCGGCGAAGTTCACGATCGCCCGCGGCCTGTGCTCGGCGAGCAGCCCCTCCACCAGCGGGCGGTCGCCGATCGACCCGCGCACGAAGACGTGGTCGGGGTGGTCGGCGACGGAGGCCAGGGTGTCGAGGTTGCCCGCGTAGGTCAGGGCGTCGAGGTTTACGACCTTGTGGTCCCCAACCAGGTCGAGGACGAAGTTGCCCCCGATAAACCCGGCGCCGCCGGTTACGAGGATGGTGTCGTTGCTCTCTTCCATAACTTCCTTCCAGGTTTCAGGTAAACCGCTGATGCCTGAGCCTGATGCCTCTCGGCGTAATTTACAAGATGGGTTCCGGGGCCGCCATCGCTTGCAAGGGATAGTACCGGCATGATACTTTGCTTGCGCTATGGTCTGCGGACCTTACACCTTTCTTCGCGCCGCGCGAACTACGGACGCCGGGGGATGCGCCCCCCGGTCCATTCGCTAGTCCTTCGGTTGGTGGAGATCAAACGTTTCTCGTGAAAGGCACGGTCTGACTTTGGGCGTTCGAGCGCAGGAGACGGGGCGGGGCGTTATAAGAAGCTACCGCGGGTGGTTGCCGGAGATCCCGGACGGGGCGATAGCCACGCTGGGCGAGGGCGGCACGCCCCTGATAGAAGCCCCAACCCTCTCGGAGAGGATCGGGGCACGCCTCTTCTTGAAGTTCGAGGGGATGAACCCCACGGCCTCCTTCAAGGACCGCGGCATGACGGTGGCCCTGAGCCGGGCGGTGGCGGCGGGAAGCCGCGCGTGCGTCTGCGCCTCGACAGGGAACACGGCGGCCTCGGCCTCGGCCTACGCCGCGAGGGCAGGCATAAAGTGCTTCGTCGTGGTGCCCGCGGGCAAGATCGCGCTCGGCAAAGCCGTCCAGGTGCTGGCGCACGGGGCGGAGATCGTCCAGATAAGGGGCAACTTCGACGAGGCGCTTCGCCTCTCGCGGCTGCTGGCCGAGGAGCTGGGTGACGTCGCCCTCGTAAACTCGGTGAACCCCGACCGCATCGAGGGCCAGAAGACCGCCGCCTTCGAGGTCTGCGAGGCCCTGAGGCGCCCCCCTGACGCCCTGGTCCTCCCCGTCGGCAACGCCGGGAACATCACAGCCTACTGGAAGGGCTTTACGGAGTGGCGCGAGGCGGGGTACGCCGACGGCGCCCCGCGCATGCTCGGTTTCCAGGCCGAGGGCGCCTCCCCGCTGGTCGCCGGCCACGACTTCGAGAACCCGGAGACGGTGGCGAGCGCTATCCGTATCGGCTCCCCCGCGAGCAGGGAGGGTGCTCTGGCCGCCGCGCGCGAGTCGGAGGGCCGCATCGAGAGCGTCACGGACGAGGAGATCCTCGACGCCCAGGGGCTGCTCGCCCGCCAGGAGGGTGTCTTCTGCGAGCCGGCCTCGGCCGCGGGCGTCGCGGGCCTCCTCAAGCTCGCCCGGGAAGGCAGAGCCCCCGAGGGCACGGTGGTGAGCGTCCTCACAGGTCACGGGCTCAAGGACCCCGACGCGGTGTTGGGCCGGGTCGAGCTGCCCGAGCCCGTGGAGGCGACGCTCGAGGCGCTCAGCAGGCGAATGGAGGGGGCTACACGGTGATCTCCGTCCGCGTCCCGGCCACCTCGGCCAACCTAGGCCCCGGCTACGACGCGGTAGGGCTCGCGCTCTCTCTGAGCATGAGGATCGGGCTGGACAGGTCCCCCCAGCCCGTCATCGAGGTGCGCGGCACCGGGGCGGAGCTGATCCCCCGCGACCCTCACCACCCAGCCTACCGCGCCGCCAGGTTCGTCGCCGAGCTCGTCGGGGAGTCCGCCGCCCACTTCCGCCTCCTCCAGGAGAACGCCATCCCCCCGACCAGGGGCCTCGGCGGGAGCGCGGCGGCGCTGGTGGGCGGGGCCGTCGCGGCCAACGACCTCTTCGGCGGCCAGATCGCCGCCCCCGACCTCCTGAACATCGTGTGCGAGCTGGACGGCCACCCGGACAACGCCGCCCCTGCCCTGCTCGGCGGCCTCGTAATCGGCACCCTCACGCCCGCCGGGGTGAGCGCGGTCCGCCTCGAGCCCACCGACCTCAAGGTCGTCCTCGCCGTCCCGGACTTCGCCGTCTCGACCACCGCCGCCCGCCGCGCCCTGCCGGAGCGGGTCTCCCACCACGACGCCGTCTTCAACGTGGGCCGCTCGGGGCTGCTACTCGGCGCCCTGGCGCCCGGCGAGTACGAGCTCCTGCGCGTCGCGATGCAGGACAGGCTGCATCAGCCCTACCGCTCCCACCTCGTCCCCGGCCTCGAGGACGTCATAGAGGCGGCGCTAGCGCACGGCGCCTACGGCGCCTGCCTCTCGGGCTCGGGCCCCACCGTCCTCGCCTTCGCCCCGGAGGTGGCCGCCGGCGAGATAGCCTCCGCTACGCGGCTCGCGTTCGAGGCGCGGGGGGTCGAGGCGAGGTCCTGGGCCCTCGACGTGGACCTGACAGGCGCCCAGGTCGAGCCGCCGGGCGAGGTGCCCGCCCCCAGCCTGGAACCCATCGCGTAGAGAGCACGCTCCGCCCTTCGGGCATCGCTTTCAGCACGCTGCGCCCTCTTGTAGAGGGCTCCGCTCGTCAGCACGCTCAGGCTAACGCCTTCGCTCGTCAGCACGCGTCGGGCCTTTGCAAGGCCCTCGCTCGTCAGCACGCTTCGGACCCTACGGGTCTTCGCTCTCAGCATTTCTGCTTCTTGTCGATGGCCGAAGGCTGACAAGCCCGCGCAGCGGACGTGCTGACAAGCTGCCGACCGCAGGGAGGCCGCCGCGTGCTAGCGAAGGCGAAGCCGGAGCGCTCTAAAAGAGCCCCAGCTCCTCGCCGCGGCGCAGCCTGTTGGCCGCGTTGTGGGCCTGGCGGGTGGGCTCCGGCAAGCGATACCTCGTGCAGCAGGCGAGGACGAGCTCGACGGAGCTGTCCAGATCGATCCTGTTGCCCACCGAGACGTAGACGGGCGAGACCCTATCCCGCGTGCGCACGGCCCTTCCCACTACCTCGCCGCGGTGCACCATGTCCGTGGCGCTACCCCTCTCGGGCGCTGGCTCCTCGAACTTGCCCACCAGGACGGTCTTGGCGCACCCGACCGTGGGGACGTCGAGAAAGAGCCCTATGTGCGAGGCGAGGCCCATCCGGCGCGGGTGGGCGAGCCCCTGGGCGTCGAGCACCACGACGTCG
>DATACV010000095.1:0-3176 GCA_036258875.1 Rubrobacteraceae bacterium | reverse complement strand
CTGATCCCCAGGGTCCAGAAGTCGTTTCTCTCCAGGGACCGGGAGGCGCTGCAGCCGCACATCCGGGCGTTCGTGGTCCGGGCGGTCACCTTCACCGCCTGTCAGCGGCGCTGCGCTTATCCTCCGACCCACGAGCACCGTTGCCCGCGCCGGATCGGCACGAGCTAGTACGAAGGGGATAGACGATGCCTTGGTGGTCGAGGTTTCGGCCAGGTAAGGTACGTGCCGGGACGCGGTGGTACGCATCCAGGACGTTCGATAGCAAACACGTGATTTGCACTTCTGCGGCTCGAGGCCGCTCGTCGGCTCTATTTCTCTCAGTACGGCGGTTTATTAGTTTGTAAATCAATGCTATCGTCTCCCGGGAAAAAATCGAAGCGAGGAAGGGAGGAGACGTGACCACCGAGGTCGGAAGTACCGTTGACACCGAGCGTCCGCACCTGCGGCGCGGGTTGCGCTTGTGGGAGGCAGTTGGTATCTCGCTCGCCCTGATGGCGCCGTCGATGGCCGCCAACATCAACCCGCAGGGCACCGCTGGCAGCGTGGGACGCGCCGTCCCGCTCGCGTTCGCGCTGGCGACTGTAGGCGTCCTGCTCATCGCCTGGACCTTCGTCCGGCTCACCCAGCGCTTCAACCACGCCGGCAGCGTCTACGGCTTCGTCGGCGCGACGCTGGGTCCGCGGGCGGGGGTGGTCTCGGGGTGGGCCCTGATGGGTACGTATACGTTCTACGGTGTCGTCACGGCCGTAGCGGCCGGGATTTTCGGTGCGGACTTCCTCGACAGGTTGGGCCTCTGGACGAACCAGCCAGAGTGGGCGCCGTTCATCGTCGGCGCCATCGCTCTCGCGGGCGTGTGGGCGCTGGCGGCCTCCAACGTCAAGGAGGGCACCAGGGTGCTGCTGGTAATAGAGGCGTTGACGGTGGGGCTCATCCTCGTCGTTAGCGTAATCATCCTCGCGAGGCTCGCGACCGGGACGGCCCCGAACGGCAACACTGTCGACTTCTCGGTGTTTTCGATACCACCCGGCACTGGCGCCTCTGCGGTATTCCTCGGCGTGGTGTTCGGCTTCCTCTCCTTCGCCGGGTTCGAGGCGGCCGCGACGCTGGGCGAGGAGACGCAAGAGCCCCGCCGTGACATCCCGCGCGCCATACTCGGCGTCGCCATCTTCGGCGGCCTGTACTTCGTCTTCGTCACCGCCGTCGAGGTGATGGCCTTCGGCGCGGACGCCAGGGGCGTCGAGAGCTTTATCGCGTCGGGCTCGCTGCTCGGCGACCTCGGCAGCCAGTTCGTCGCCGGGTGGGTCGGCGAGCTTATCACGCTGGGCGCCGCGGTCAGCGCCTTCGCCTGCGCGCTGGCGTGCGTCGTGGGGGCCACGCGGCTGCTGTACGCGCTCTCGCGCGACGAGGTCGGCCCGCCCCCACTCGGCACCGTCTCGGCCAGGAACGGCGTCCCGGTGCGTTCCACGGCGGCTATCACCCTGTGCGTCTACGTCCTCATCGTTGTCTGCTGGTTGTTGCTGGGCGTGGCGCCCTTCGACGCGTTCGTGGCCTGGAGCACCATCGGCACCCTGATCCTGCTGCTCGTGTACGCGCTCGCGACGGTGGGGGCAGCCAGGATGTCGTTCTTCTCGGGCGAGCGGCGGGTCGCCGCCTGGGAGGTCGTCGTGCCCTTCCTGGCGCTGCTCCTCATCGGCTACACGCTCTTCCGCAACATCTACCCCTACCCGACCGACGCGGCGCGGTGGTACCCGATCATCGCCGCGGTCTGGATCGTCGTGGGAATCATCGTCACCTTCGTCCGCTCCGCCGCGACGCGACGGGCCGGCGAGAGACTGATGGTCGAGGAGGGCCTGGCCGCGGAAGGCGGCTCCGCGACCCAGGGTTCCCGGTGAGCAGGCACCATTACGCACCTCGCCTCGCGGATTTGGAGCAGGCGTCGGGAGAGTAACGCGGGCGCCGCACACAGGGTGCAGATCTCGCGAAAGGGGGATTATAGGCATGGAAAACGCTTCGGGTGACATCTCCACGGAGCTGTTGGAGACACCCACCGCAGACAGGTTCTCTGCCCAGGGGGTACGAGTAGCTGCCCTTGTCTTCGTCGACAACGGCGGGATAGCTCGGATGAAGTGTGTGCCCCTGGACCGGTTGCAGCGTGCGGCCGAGCGCGGCGTCGGTCTCTCCGTCGTGTTCGGCGGGGCGCGGGGCGACGACCTGTTCGCCGAGGTTCCCGGCATCTCCGGGCCGGCGGGCGATATACGGCTCGTGGCCGACCTCGACGCCGCGGCCGGCCTCGCGTGCGCGCCCGGCTGGCTCTGGGCTCCCGTGGACCAGCGCGACCAGGAGGGGCGGCCCTGGCCTGGGTGCCAGCGGACGTTCCTCAAGCGCATGCTGCAGGATGCCGCGGCGATGGGTCTCCGGTTCGAGGCCGGATATGAGCTGGAGTGGACGGTCGGGCGCGAGGGGGTGGGTGGCGACGTCGAGTTCCTCCACGATGGGCCCGGCTACGGGGCCGCCACGTTCGGACGCACGGGCGACTACCTGCTCGCCCTCGTGGACAACCTCCAGCAAGCCGGCGTGGGGGTCGAGCAGGTACACCCCGAGTACTCGGCGGGGCAGATCGAGATCTCCCTCCCACCCGGCGACCCGGTACGCGCCTGCGACGCGTCCGTGCTGGCGCGGCACATAGCCCGCACCGTGGCGGAGCAGGCCGGCTGGCGCGCGAGCTTCTCCCCGGTCGTTACCGAAAAGCTGGTCGGCAACGGAGCCCACGCGCACTTCAGCGTCTGGCGCGACGACGAGAACCAGTTCTCCGGCGGGGAGGGCCCGGTGGGGTTAAGGCCTGCCGGGCAGGCGTTCCTGGCGGGCGTCCTCGACCACATGTCGGCGTTAACGGCGTTGGCTGCGCCGACGACCATCTCGTACCAGCGGCTCAGGCCCTCGCACTGGGCGAGCGCGTACGCGTGCTGGGGGCACGAGAACCGCGAGGCGGCGCTGCGCCTCGAGAGCGCCGTCGGACCCTCGGCCGCACGCTCGGCGAACGTGGAGTGGAAGTCCGTCGACACGGCGGCGAACCCCTACCTCGTCCTCGGAGGTGTGATCGCCGCCGGTCTCGACGGCGTGCGGCGCGACCTTCGCCTGCCACCTTCGGTCGAGGTGGACCCGGCTACGCTCTCCGA
>DATACV010000094.1:0-3366 GCA_036258875.1 Rubrobacteraceae bacterium | reverse complement strand
GATCAGGTCGCCGAGCTCGGAAGAGCCCTCGTCCGAGCTCAAGGGCTGGTGCAGGCTGCCCGCATCGGGCATCGCGCCCTTGACGTCGCGTACCTGCTCGACGCTCCACCCGAGATCCTCAGCGACCTCCTCGTCGGTGGCGTCCCGTCCCAGAGCAAGCGAGAGCTCGTTGTAGGTGCGTGCCATCTTGCGCATCTTCTCGCCCATGTGCACGGGCACCCTTATCGTGCGACCCTTGTCCGCAACGGCCCTCTGGACCGCCTGACGTATCCACCAGGTGGCGTAGGTGGAGAAGCGGAAGCCCCGCTCTGGGTCGAACTTCTCAACAGCCTTCATCAGGCCTATGTTTCCCTCCTGGATGAGGTCCTCGAAGGGGAGGCCGTAACCGCGGTACTTCTTGGCAACAGAGACCACTAGCCTCAGGTTCTTCTCGATGAGCTTCTGGCGCGCCTTTCGGTCTCCTGCCTTGGCCCTGTTGGAGAGCTCTATCTCCTCGGCGTGCGTGAGCAGCGCCCCCTTGTCAATGCGGGCGAAGTAGCCCGGGATGAGGTCGGGGGTCTCCGAGCCAGTCTCCTGGCGGCGTGCGGTAGTGGTATCCAAGACGTCCATAAAATCTCTCCTCGCGCTATAAGATCTAACCGTGCCCCGTGGGCGAACCCCACGACGATGATCGGCCCCTCAGATGATGCCGCCACGACGACGCCGAGAGCGGCCGCGCGCGGTGTGATCCAGATTCGTCGAACTCGGTGGGTGGGGAGCGCCGGGAAGCGCGTTTATAGTATCCTCACAAGCGTATATTTTACACGTCGGGCGGCGCTTGTCAAGGGTGGCCGAAGGGTGGCCGGCGCGTTGGATCTCCGCTCTACGAGCGGCCGGAGACGGTGGGATTTCGGCGGTAGGCGCGCCGCATAGCAGCGGCCCGGCGTCCCACCGCTCCTTTCCCCACTTCACCCCGCGGTGGACACCGGGCCTATAACCGGGCGACGAAGGGATGATCCCTGACGCCGCGCCTTCCGTTGCGCTGCAGCCGCATCCTCCCCTGCGATGCAGCGGGGCCAATGCTAACAGCGGGGCATCGGGGGTGCTCTAGGCTTTTTGTCCTACATGCGGGGCGCCCAAGATTTATCCGCGTCAGGGTATAGTTAAGCGGATGGACGAGGCAACGAAGGTCTGAGGGAGGAGCGTGGGTTGAGGTCGGGATGTATGAACCTGCTGGTCGTGCTCCTGACGGCGTCGGTGGCCACGGCGCTCACAGTGGTGGGCCTGTTCTTCCTGCTCTCGTTCGCCGCTCTGTCGTTCGAGTCCCCCGCCGGAATAGAGGCGGTTCTCAAGCTCGCGGCGGCCCTGGTGGCTGTCTACTTCTTCGTGCGGATCGGCAAGAGCGTCTGGCGGGACCTGAAGGGGCGCCAGTCCGTAGGATCGGAGAACCCTGGCTCGGCCAGAGACGGCGAGCGTTGAACGACCCGGTGACGACCTCCGCCGCTCAGAGCGATTTCGGCAATGTACGAACCCTAGCGGAGGAGGTTTTCAGGTTCTCAGGAGTGCTCCAGGCGAGGCGGATTCCCAACTTCATAACCCCTGGATCCTCAATACCTGAAAGCCTGAGAGCCTTGCCCCGCGTGAGGCGCGGCCTCCCGCACCTTGGCCAGCACGAACCCCACGTCGCCGGGCGCCTCGCTGACGTTCCGAACCGAGGTCTCCATGAGGCGCCAGTCGCCGTGGGCGTCCAAGAAGCGCAGGCCGGTACTCAACGAGACCCCCGGGTTATCTATCGCCTCGGAGATCAAAGCCCTCGCCCAGGGGAGGTCCTCCTCGTGCACCAGGTCGAGCACGTCCCTCCAGAAGATATCACCGTGCGGATAGCCGAGGAAGCCGTCGTCCGCGCGGTCGAGGTGGCGCAAGCCGCCGGCGGCCAGGACGAACTCGAAGCCGCGTGCGACGCCGAGGGAGCCGCTGGTCTCCCCGAGGGCGCCGCCCGGCCCGCGATCGTCTGCCCGCTCGCCGCTCCTCACCGGAGCATCCCGTAGGCTGGTTGCCCCTCGTAGGCCAGGAGGAAGCGCTCGACCTCCCTCCGGTACTGCTCGAGCGAGTGCGCCAGGAACTCGAGGAAGGCGTGGCCTACCTCGCTCAGCCCGTACCCCCGCTGCGAGAGCAGGTACTCCATCTCTCCCCGCTCGGAGAGCGTAAGGCCCTCTCCCTCCAGCAGCCACAAGGTCCTGTAGATCTCCCCCGGCCGCGTCCCCTCGTACCCGAGCTCTCCCAACCTCTCCAGAAGTTCGTGGCCGTAGAGTTTGCCGTCCTGCATGGAGAGCAAGAGAAAGGGGACCAGCAATGCACCTGACCAGGGTTCCCTTGCTCCGTCCATCACTCCGATACCTCCCGGGCACCTTCCACCTCGCCGACACGGTCCTCCCGGCCCGGACGGCCGCCGGACACCATCCGACCGGTCACCCTCTCGTAACGCCCCGACCATCGTCGGCAAGAATCCTTATAATCCCTCCGCTCACTTCCAGAAAGGCCACCCGGGGGAGAGCGCCAAAAAATGGCCCGAAATGTGCATCCGGCCTGCACACTCCGTAGCCGTCGCCGGGGCGCTTCAGGATAACGCCTCCGGTTCGGCTACACCCCGCCGCGGACCGGGTTGGTACTCGTTCAGGGTCCCACGTCCGGCGGTCCGAGCCTTGCGCGACGCCGGATTGCGAACGCTGCCGGGTGGGTAAGATCCCCGTGCCCAAAACGTACGAGGCCCGGTGAGCAAGCTCAGCGTCATCATCCCCACCCTGAACGAGGAGCGCCACGTAGGGGTCCTGCTCGCCGACGTAGCATCGCAGAGCAGGAGGCCGCACGAGGTGCTCGTCGTGGACGCGGGCTCGAAGGACGGCACCGTCGCGGTGGTTCGGCGCTTCCATTTCGCGAGGCTGCTGGAGGGTCGGCCCCCCGTCGCGTGCGGGAGGAACCTGGGCGGGCGGAGCGCGACGGGCGACGTCCTGATCTTCCTCGACGCAGACGCCCGCCTGCCCGCGCGGTTCTTCGAGAGCTTTCTTGCTGGGTTCGAGCGGCGCGGCCTCGACATCGCCTGTCCGCTTTACATGCCGCACGACTCCACGCCCGCCATAGAAGGCTTCCACACGCTCTTCAA
Organism: Rubrobacteraceae bacterium; assembly: GCA_036258875.1. Classification (GTDB taxonomy): domain Bacteria; phylum Actinomycetota; class Rubrobacteria; order Rubrobacterales; family Rubrobacteraceae; genus JALYGY01. The sequence continues at coordinate 227 of DATACV010000094.1, read as the reverse complement.
CCTGCTCACCAGGGCAGTGCAGAACACTCTGCCGTCGGGGGCGGGACACTGCATCGCGGTGAAGAGGGAGGTCTTCCAGGAGAGCAGGGGCTTCGACCCGGGCCTCAAGTTCGACGACATAGAGCTGATCCGGCGCCTCGCGAAGGGGCGGCGCTTCGGGATAGTGGAGGAGCGGGTCTTCGTCTCCGACAGGCGCTACAGGGAGCACGGGACCCCGCGCATGATGC
>DATACV010000093.1:0-9965 GCA_036258875.1 Rubrobacteraceae bacterium | reverse complement strand
ACGTCCTCAGCTTCGAGGTGGACGGGCCGTACGGGGAGATGGTGGGGGAGGTGGTGATCTGCCCGGCGTGCGCCGAGATGGGGGTCGAGGAGCTGGTGGTGCACGGCGCGCTGCACCTCTCGGGGATGGACCACGGCGAGGTTTTCGAGGGGAGCGAGATGGCGCTGGCCCAGGAGGCCGTCATTGGGGTTGTCCGTGACGGGCAAAGGTAAGCAGCCCATAAAGGGTCAGCAGGGCGTGGCGCGCAGCTTCGACCACGCCTACCGCGGTCTCATCTATGCCGTCCGCACCCAGCGCAACATGCGCTTCCACGTCGCCGCGGCGACGCTGGTGCTCGTGGGGAGCCTGTTTCTGGGGGTGAGCAAGCTCGAGCTGGCGGTGCTCGTGCTCGTGATCGTGGCCGTCTTCGTCACTGAGATGTTCAACACGGCGCTCGAGTTCGCCGTGGACCTCGTGACGAAGGAGTACCACCCGCCGGCGAAGCTCTCCAAGGACGTCTCTGCCGGGGCCGTCCTCGTCTCCAGCGTCGGGGCGGTGCTGGTGGGGTACCTGATCCTTGCCGACGACCTCGGGCCGCTCTCGCTCGAGACGCTGGACACCATACGCCGTCAGCCGGCCCACCTCACGCTGGTCGCCCTCGCGGTGATCGTCTTGTTGGTCTTGCTCGGGAAGGCGCTCACGCGCTCGCCGAGCTCGTTCGCCGGGGGTATGCCCTCTGGGCACGCGGCGGTTGCCTTCGGCGGCTGGGTCGCCGCGAGCTTCGTCGCCTCAGACGGGCGCTACGCCGGGCTCGTCTCCGTCATAGTGCTCCTCATGGCCCTGCTCGTCTCCCAGAGCCGGGTCGAGAGCGGCACCCACAACCTCTACCAGGTGGCGATGGGAGCGGTCATAGGGATACTCGTAACCGTCGCCGCCTTCCAACTGCTTTGAAAGGAGGCCCCGCTTGGACCTCGAGACCGTGATGGCCAGGGCCCGCGACGCCTCCACCAGGGCCTACGCACCCTACAGCGACTTCCGGGTGGGCGCGGCGATCCTCACCGAAGGTGGCGCGGTCCACGCCGGCTGCAACGTCGAGAACGCCTCCTACGGCCTCGCCATCTGCGCCGAGCGCAACGCCGCCGCCGCGATGGTCCTCGCCGACCCGGAAGACCGCGGGATCCGGCTCGTCGCCATCTCGAGCCCGGACGCCTCGCCGTGCTTCCCGTGCGGGGCCTGTCGGCAGGTCCTGCTGGAGTTCGGTTGCAAGGAGATCGTCGTCGAGGATGGGTCCGGTCTGAAGCGTTACCCGTTCGAAGAGATACTGCCCCACGCCTTCGGGCCGGAGGACCTGTGAGCAAGAGGGCGCAGAACGGCTTCGAGATAGACGACTTTCGCAGCGGCTTCGTCGCGGTCGTCGGGCGGCCCAACGTGGGGAAATCTACGCTCGTCAACCGGCTGGTCGGGCAGAAGGTCTCCATCACCTCGCCCAGGCCTCAGACCACCCGCGGCCCGATACGCGGCGTTCGCAACGGTCCTGGCTACCAGGCGGTCTTCGTGGACACACCGGGCTCCCAGAAACCGCGCGACACTCTGCGCGCCCGGATGCAGCAGCAGGTCCTCGATAGCCTCTCGGAGTCGGACGTGATCCTGTTCGTACTCGACGCCACGCAGGCGGTCGAGGGGATTGGCCCCGGTGATCGCTACGTCGCGCGCCTCGTCGCCGAGTCCGGCACCCCGGCCCTAGCGGTGATCAACAAGGTCGACCTGCTCCGCAACCGCGCGGAGACGCTACCCATCTTACGGGAGGTCTCCGAGCTCGGGGGCTGGCGAGATGTCTTCCCGATAAGCGCCGCCGAGGGGCTGAACGTCGAGCCGCTCATGGAGGCCGTGATAGACCTCCTGCCTCCGGGACCCCGGTACTTCCCGGAGGGCACGATCACGGACTACCCCGAGTCGCTGATCCTCGCCGAGTACGTGCGCGAGAAGGCCCTGAACGCCCTGCGAGAAGAGGTCCCGCACGCGGTGGCGGTCGAGATAGAAGAGGTCGAACGCAAGGAGAACGTGACGGTCGTCTACGCGACGCTCCACGTCGAGAGGGCGAGCCAGCGCATGATCGTGCTCGGCAAGGGCGGCCGTACCATCAAGCAGATCGGCGTCGAGGCGCGCCGCGACGTCGAGCGCCTGCTCGGTACTCGCATCTACCTGGATCTCAAGGTGAAGGTTAGCCCGGGCTGGAGAAGCGACAAGAAGTTCCTGGAGCGGCTTGGGTTGTGACCCGAGAGGACTCTTCGGCTCGGGCAAGCGGTAGATCTGTGAGTACACAGAGATACCATCGCCACCCTCTCTATACGCGTCCCGGCGCTCTTCGAGTAGCCGGTTGTAGAGCCAGCGACACTCATCGAGTGTCGCTAGAAGCGCCTGCCCCTTAGCAGCAGTCGGATAGAGCCGGTAGCGGAGAGTCCTCATTCGCATCGATCCACCACAGTAGGCACTCTGAGCGCACGGTTCATAAGGTCCTTCACACTCCCTTTACCGTATAATTATCGGCATGATCTTTGGTGCCTTGAACGGGGAGCCTGTATCGTGGCGATGAGGGTGCGAGAGTTCGCGAAGACGGTGGACCACACCCTTTTGAAGCCGGACACCAAAGACAGAGACATAATCCGGTTGTGCGAGGAGGCTGCCCGGTACCACTTCGCCGCGGTTTGCGTGCCCCCGAGCCACGTCCGGCTCGCGTCGCAGGAGCTGCGGGGGGCTGACGTGAAGGTCGCGACTGTCGTCTCTTTCCCCTTCGGCTACGATGCCACCCCGGTCAAGGCTGCGGCAGTGCGCGAGGCCATCTCCGGCGGGGCCGTGGAGCTCGACGTGGTCATGAACATCTCCAGGTTCCTCTCCGGGGAGTTCGACTACGTCGCCGACGAGCTCGCTACCCTCGTACAGGAAGTGAGCGTCGTCGCCATGAACAACGGCCTCAACGACGTGGTGGTGAAGGTGATCGTCGAGACCGCGTACCTAACGGACAAGATGAAGCGGTTGGCGACCCAGATCGTGGCCGCGAGCGGCGCGGACTTCGTCAAGACCTCGACGGGGTTCGGCCCGGCGGGGGCTACCTCAGAGGACGTCGCCCTGCTCAGGGAGGAGGCGCCGGAGGGGCTGGCGGTGAAGGCGTCAGGGGGTATCCGCACGTTGGAAGACGCCCTCGACATGCTCAACGCCGGGGCGTCGCGCCTGGGCATGAGCTCCAGCGTCGCCGTGATGAAGGAGGCCGAGGGTGGCGGTCTACAAGAGTAAGGGTATAGTCCTGCGCTCGATCCGCTACGGCGAGGCAGACCGCATCCTCGACCTCTACACCCGTGACGCTGGCCTCGTCTCGGCCATAGCCAAGGGCATCCGGCGTACCAGATCCCGCTTCGGCGCCCGCCTCGAACCCCTCTCCTGCGTGGAATTTATGGCATACCACGGCCGTACTCTCGACACGGTAACCCAGGCGGAAGTCCTGCGGAACTTCCGCGGTGTGCGCGAAGACCTCGAGCGCTTCGAGGCCGCTGCCGGCATGGTAGGGAGCGTGAAGGCTCTCTCGGGCGGCGACGAGGCCGACCGCCGCGTCTTCAACCTGCTCTACAACGGCCTCGACGCGCTCGAGCGCAGCGAGTCTGGCTTCGCCTCCATCGAGGCGGGCTTCGGCCTGAAACTCTCGATGCTCGCCGGCTACGCGCCGCAGTTCGACGACTGCCTGAGCTGCGGGATCTACCTCGACGAGGCCCCGGAGCCACTGTACTTCGCCCCGAGCCTCGGGGGCGTACTCTGCCAGGAGTGCCGCGCCGCAACCGGCGACGCCTTTCCGATGCCCCCAGGCGCACTCGGAAGGCTCAGGGAACTTATGAAGTATCCCATCCGCGAGATTAACTCGGGGAACGGGCCCGGAGAAGCTGTCCTCCGAGTCGTCCGAGCCCACGTTCTCGCCCACGCGCCCGGCAACGCCATCCCCGGCGGGGCCCGGATCACAGGCTCCAGACGGCCCGCATGAGCGCCCGGGCCACCTGGGCCTGCACCCGGAGCGCCGGTCGCCAGAGACCCGAGTCCCCCGACGGCGTCCGCAACGACTTCCAGCGCGACCGGGATCGCATCATCCACGCCAAGGCCTTCCGCCGCCTCATGCACAAGACCCAGGTCTTCATCGCCCCCGACGGCGACCACTTCCGCACCCGCCTGACACACACGCTCGAGATGATGCAGATATCACGCACCATTGCCCGCTCCCTCGACCTCAACGAGGACCTTACCGAGGCCATCGCCCTCGGCCACGACCTCGGCCATACCCCCTTCGGCCACACCGGCGAAGAGGCTATCTCCCGCGTTCTCGCCACCCACGGGCGTGCCTTCCGCCATAACGAGCACTCGCTCCGCGTCGTCGATAAACTGGAGAAGAACGGAGCAGGTCTAAACCTAACATTAGAGGTTAGAGATGGGATACTTAACCATACTGGTAAAGGTTATCCTTCGACGCGCGAGGGTGAGATCGTACGCGTCGCGGACCGGATAGCGTACGTGAACCACGATGTGGATGACGCGTTGCGGGCCGGGATCATCTCCTTCGACGAGCTACCGGGTGGGGCGCTCTCGGTTCTCGGGGAGAGGATGAGCGTTAGGATAGACACGCTGGTGCGGGACATGATCGCGACCTCCAGGGAGCGCGGCGAGATATCCCTCTCCGAGGAGGTCTACGAGGCGCTCATGGAACTCAGGACCTGGCTGTTTCGCCACGTGTACGGCAACCCGCTCTCGCGCGAGAACGAGAAGGCCGCGGGCGTGGTCGAGGCCCTCTTCGAGTACTACCTGGAGCATGCGGAGGAGCGCGTCGGTACGGATCCAGACCCGATCGTGGCGACCGTAGACTTCGTGGCCGGCATGACGGACCGTTACGCCCTGGCAACCTACAGGCGGCTCTTCTTGCCACGGGGCGAGATCTTCGCGTAGGCGTGGGGTTCGCGAACCGCGCCCCTACGCGAACCGCCCCTACGCCTTACCCGGTGTTCAGCATGCCAGAGGAGATACCCGAGATGGTGAGGAGCAGCGTGTTGAGCGTGGGCCCCCGTTCGGGGGAGCCTTCCGGAAGGTCGCGCAGCCGGCGCAGCAGGCTCACCTGGACGTAGGAGAGTGGGTCCACGTAAGGGTTGCGGAGGCGTATGGAGCGTTGCAGGACCGGGCTGTCGTCGAGCAGGTTCTCGTTGCCCGTGATCTTGAGCAGCGCGTCTACGCAGGCGGCGTGCTCGTCAGAGATCCTGCGCCACAGGCGATCCCTGGTTCCGGAATCGTCTACCAGTGAGGCGTAGGCCCCGGCTATGCGAAGGTCGCTCTTGGCAAGGGTCATCTGCATGAAGTCGATCAGGGTCCGAAAGAACGGCCACCGCTCGTACATCGCGCGCAGGGTATCCAGCCCTCCGTCTTCGTCCGCGTAGCCGCCGAGCGCCGTCCCCGCGCCGTACCAGGAGGGGAGCAGGAAGCGGTTCTGCGTCCAGGCGAAGACCCACGGGATGGCGCGCAGGCTCTCCACCTCGGGGTTCTCGACCCTCCTCGCCGGCCGGCTCCCTATGTTGAGCATGCTGATCTCGCCGATGGGGGAGGCGCCGGAGAAGAAGTCCAGGAACCCCTCGTCCTCGTACACGAGCGCCCTGTAGGTTGTCCGTGCCGTGTCGGAGAGCTCCACCATGGCCGTGACCCACCGGCTCTCCGGCTGATCGGTGTCCCGGCCGGTGTTGGCGGCGCACTCGAGCACGGCGGCCAGCACGGTGTCGAGGTTGCGCCGGGCCAGCCCGCGCATGCTGTACTTGAACGAGATCACCTCGCCCTGCTCCGTTATCCGGATCCTGCCGTCGAGGGTACCGGGAGGCTGGGCCGTGATGGCCTGGTAGCTCGGACCGCCGCCCCGCCCGGCGCTGCCGCCGCGGCCGTGGAACAGCCGTAGCCGTACACCGTGCTCCTGCGCCACGCGGCAGAGCGCCAGCTGCGCCCTGTACAGCGCCCAGTTGCTCGTCACGTAGCCCGCGTCCTTGCCGGAGTCGCTGTAGCCGAGCATGATCTCCTGCAGATCGCCCATCTGCGAGAGGGACGAACTGTAGAACGGGTCGTCAAGGAGGCGCCTCAGCACCTCGGGCGCCCGTTCCAGGTCGTCTATGGTCTCGAAGAGCGGTGTGATCCTCAGGTGGTTCTCCGTGCACCGGCCGCTCTCGTCCACCTCCAGCAGCCCCGCCCTGCTCGCTAGCAGCTGTACCGCGAGCACGTCGCTCGCCTGGTGCGCCATGCTCAGTATGAAGGTCTCGATGGGCGCCTCCGAGAAGGCTTCTCTGGCCTGCCGGATGCGCTCGAAGGTTTCGAGCACCTCCCTCGAGCCCTCCGAGAGACCTTCCGGGTCGAGGGTGGCGCTCTCCACGACGAGCCGCCGCAGAAGCGAAGCGCGCTCCTCCTCGCCCAACTTTATGAGGTCCTCGCCGGTAGCTAAGGCCACGAGCTCGGCGACGGCCTCTACGATCCTGGAGCTCTCCTGCCGCACGTCCAGTTTTGCCAGGTGGAAGCCGAAGACCTCGGCCTGCCGGATCAGGTCCCGCAGGCCGCCGTCGGCGATCCTCGCGCCTCCGTGCTCGAGGAGGCTGCGGCGCACGACGCTCAGGTCCTCCACGAAGTCCGCCACGCCAGGGTAGGCCGCTGGGGAGGCCGGCCCGCCGAGTGTGCGCCTCAGGCGCTCGGCCACGAAGAGGAGCTTGCGGCGGTAGATCTCGTTCGGGTCAAGGCCCCGGAAGCGCTCGGCCGTCTCGGGCAGCAGCCTCTCGTCCCGCTCTACGGAAGCGAGGAGCTCTTCCGAGACCCCGACGAGCCTGCTGGACTGGCTCATGTGATCCACCAGCGAGAGCACGGAGCTCCGGTGGCGTTTGAGGATCAGCTCCCGCTGCAACTCGAGGGCAGCACTGAGCGTGGCTGGCTTGACGAACGGGTTGCCGTCCTGGTCGCCGCCGACCCACGAACCGAACTCCAAGACCCTCCCGAGCTCTGGAGCGTGCTCTCCGAAGCGGCGAGCGAGCTCGTCCTCGAACTCCCGGTACACGTCCATGGTGGCCGAGATCAAGGGGTTCTCGAAGAAGAGCAGCGTCCGCTCTATCTCCTGGGTGACCTCGGGACGGCGGACCCTGAGCTCGTCGGTCTGCCACAGGAGCGTCACCTCCTCGGCGAGATTCTCCTCCAGACGCCGCCGCTCCTTCCACGTGAGCATCCCGGACTCGAGCGACTCGAGCATCTCCCCGATCGCGACGTGCTTGCGCCTGACGCTCCGGCGCATCGCCTCGGTCGGGTGGGCAGTCAGTACCAGGCCGACGCTCATCTCCCCGAGCACCTCTCGCAGCCTCTCCGCCCCGATCCCCTCTCCCTCCAGCCGCGAGAGCGCGCTCGCCAGGGAGGCGCGCTGCGGCGGGTTGCTCGGAGACGATTCGTACTGCCGGCGGCGCCGGATCCTGTGGTACCGCTCGGCTATGTTGACGAGCTGGAAGTACACTGAGAAAGCCCGGACGATCTTGCGCAACTGCTCGCCGTCCAGGCCCTCGATCTTCCGCCTGAGCCTCTCGTCTAGCGTGGGGTCGTAGCCGAAGCGCAACCGCTTGCACAGCAGCCGCACCTCTTCCTCCGCCTCGAAGAACTCGCGGCCCTCCTGTTCGATGAGAACCTGGCCGAGGATCCGGCCGAGGAGGTTGATCTCACGCCGCAACGGCTCATCTTTGGGCTCGAAGCCGACCCCGGGCGGCAGGTCGGCGTAGCCGGTCTCCGGCGCCGTTCCTCTCTGCTCGCGGATATCCACGCTCTTTAGAGTAACATTACCCCCAGCCGCATCACGAGGGGGCCTGGGATGTTTGTACAACGGTACATAAGCTTTCGAGAGGCGCGGGCTTGAGGATCTCGGACCGCAGCATAGAGCAAGTTCGCGAGGCGGCGAACATCGTGGAGGTAGCCTCCGAGTTCACCGCCCTCCGGCGCCAGGGTGCGCGCTTCGTCGGTCTCTGCCCCTACCCCGACCACTCAGAGAAAACCCCCTCGTTCAGCGTCGCCCCGGATCGAGGCTTCTATTACTGTTTTGGCTGTTCCCGAGGTGGGGATGCCATCAAGCTCGTCAGCGAGCTGAAGAACTTCTCTTTCCTGGACTCTGTCTCGTACCTGGCCGAGCGTTCCGGCGTCGAGCTGGAGTTCGAGGGCGTCGCGGACACCGAAGCCGCTAGGGAGCGGAACTCCCGCCGCCGCAACATCCACAGGGCACTGGCCGCCGCGGCCGTCTACTACCACAAATACCTCTCTGAGGCTCAATCCCAGGAGGCCGAAAACGCCCGCCGCTACCTGGAAGGACGCGGCCTCGAGCGTTCTACTATAGAAGAATTCCGTTTGGGCTATGCCCCGCCGCGGGGTGTTGGAGGCTTCGCCAAGGTCGCTGCGCGGCTGGGGTTGGATCGGAGGGTGCTCGATGCTGCGGGGCTGCTTTCGGCGCGGGGCGGGGAGCGTTTCGCGGGTAGGATCACCTTCCCGATCTCCGACCGGCGTGGGAGGATAGTCGGTTTCGGGGCGCGTGCGCTCGGCGACGACCACCCCAAGTACCTCAACTCGCCCGAGACTGAGATCTTCAACAAGCGCGACCTGCTCTACGGGTTCCCCCAGGTCTTGGACGCCGTACGCAGAGAGCGTATGGTGTTGGTCGTGGAGGGTTACACGGATGTCTTGATGCTCTACCAGTCCGGCATAAAGAACGCCGTGGCGACCCTGGGGACTGCCACAACCCCGGCGCACCTGCGGACTTTGAGCGGCTACGCAGACCGCATTTACCTCATCTTCGACCCGGATGAGGCCGGAGAGAAGGCCACTCAGAAGGTTAGATCTGCCGCCAAGGAAGCCATCAATCCAGAAGGCACTGGTAAGCGTGGCGGAGACCGCGGCGTGCGAGGGGCAACCGTCGCGGCTGCCAGAATGAAACTAGATCTTCGAGTTCTACGCTTGAGCGCCGATCCCGCCGACTGGCTCCGTGAGCATCGGCCTGAGGAGTTTACCGAGCTGCTCTCCGGAGCCGTACCCATACTCGAGTACGTTTTTCGCCACAGGCTCCAGGGTCTTCGGAACGCCGATACGGCGGAGCGCTCTCGAGGAATGTCGGTGGTAAGAGATCTCTTGCGAGAGATAAGGGCCGAAGATCCTATTTTCTATCAGGACGCTATCCGACTCGCGGCCGACACCCTGAGCGTAGACCCTGAGCTCCTGGAAGAGGGTAAAGCCCGGGCCCCAGGGGCGAACCCTTCGCGAAGGCCCAGGCCGGCCGACCCGCTCGACCGCGCCGGACGCGAGCTGCTTGCGATGGCACTCGCTTACCCTGACCTGACGGCAGGGCTTTTGAGAGAGGGCTTGAGAATCCGCTCCTGGCCAGAGCCCGTCATGCTGAGAGCGGAAGATTTTCGTAGTGATTCCCAGGCCGGGGTTTTCTCTCTGTTGCAGAAACATGCAGGAAAGAGTGTGGATGCCATCCTGACCGACCAGCAAGCTCAACCGTACCTCGATCTCATAAGCGCCCTTATCTCGGAAGGCGCCAGGGAGGTGATCACTACCGATAGGAACAGAAGGGGCGAGAGGATAAAGCCCTCGACAGCCGACGCTGCGCAGGCATGGCTCGGCTTGAAGATCCTCTCTTGCGAACGGGCCAAACGCGAGACAGAGGACTTTGACGAGAAGGAACGTATCCGGGACCGCGTGCACATGCTCAAACAGGCGCTGCAGACGGTTTCCGTCGAGCCTTGAAGCCCGCATGCACGGGCCGTATAATCTTCCCCGCAGCATTCCCCTGTAGCTCAATTGGCAGAGCATTCGGCTGTTAACCGAAGGGTTGCTGGTTCGAGTCCAGCCAGGGGAGCCCCGGGCGTCGCCCAGAGGGCCCATAGCTCAGTTGGTTAGAGCATCCGACTCATAATCGG
>DATACV010000092.1:0-6865 GCA_036258875.1 Rubrobacteraceae bacterium | reverse complement strand
GCGCCTGGCGTCGAGCTCAACTAGTCGGACAACGCTCTCGGGGGGACAAGGGATCATGGCCGAGTTGAAGGAACGCAGCCTCGAAGAAGTCAAGGGCCTTAGCGTCGAAGAGGCCGTGGAGATCATGCGACAGGCAGGCATCGTCGGCGCGGGGGGCGGCGGTTTCCCTACCTACTTCAAGTACAAGAAACCGCAGCCGCACCTGATCGTCAACGCCACCGAGAGCGAGCCCGGCTACTGGGGAGACAAGCTTCTGCACAAGGAGTACCTCGACGAGTTCCTCCAAGTCATGGAGGCGATGAAGGCTATCTTCGGGTTCGAGCAGATCTCCCTCGGCGTCCACGAGAAGGACCGGGAGTGGTTCGCCGAGTACCAGGAGCACGCAGGCGACGGCGTCTACGACATTCGCTACGTGCCGAACACGTACGCCCTGGGCGAGGAGAAAACCCTCGTCAAGCACGCCACCGAGACGCGGGTACCCCGTTTCGTGGACAACCCCGACGGCACCAGGCGCCCGGGGATGCCGCCCGACGTCGGAAAGGTCGTCAACAACTCGGAGACCTTGCTCAACGTCTACAACGCGCTCTTCCTGGGCAAGCCCCTCACCACCAAGTTCTTCACGGTCTACGGCGAGGAGGTAGACACCAAGGTCTACGAGTGCCCTATCGGGGCATCGGTGAGCGAGGTGCTGAGGATAGCGGGGCTGGACGTCGATAACTCGGGTCACCTCAAGGTGCTGGATGGCGGACCGTACCTGCACGACGTCAGCATCGAGGAGGTCGGAACGGGCGACGCCTACGTGCGTCGGATGACGAACTCCCTCTTCGTGATCCCTCGCGGCAGGCAGGGCAAGGAGTTCGCCGAGATAGAGACCGAACTTCCCGAAGAAGGTATCGTGTCGCTCGTCGACAGGATCTCGGGCGTGAACCTGCCCCTGGGCGGCGGCCTGTTGAAGCCGGCTACCCCACTAGTCTCCGAGGGCGACGAGGTCGAGTACGAGCAGAAGATCGGGGAACCCGTGGACGAGGGCTTCTCCATCGGCGTCTGGGCGAGCCTAGGAGGAGAGATCTCCTCCTTAGAGAACGGCATCGTCGCCATCGCCGGCGGCGCGATAGCCCAAGAGGAGGCCGAAGCCGAGGCCGAACCGAGCATGGCCAGCGGCGAGCCGCCCCGGGGGGAGGCCGAACCCTTCCAGGAGGCCGAGACTAGCAGGTGAACCGTCAGGTCTTCTGGTTCTTAGCCCTCTAGGCTCGTAGGATCGGGGCGCGGTCCCCGACCGCGCCCGTCGCCCAAAAACCTCAAAACCTCAAAACCCGGTGGCGTTGCTTAGCGCTAATGCCCTTTCCCGAGGATCTGGACGAACTGCACGAGCATCTGCCGGTAGGCCTCCAGCGAGTCGGCTACGACGTACTCGTTGGGACCGTGATGGCCGCCACCGATGGGCCCGAACTCGACCCCGGGGATGCCCACGCGCTGGAAATAGACTATATCGGAGGCGCCGTGGCGGCCGACGCCGACGGGGTTGCCGCGGAAGTGACGCGCGGCGACCTCGCGCAGCGCCTTGACGTATGGGTTCGAGCGGGAGACGTAGGTGGGCTCGCGGCCGAAGAGGACCTCGACCTCGGCGGGCAGGTCTATGGATCGGACCTGGCGGACTATCTCCCTGGGGTCCTGGTTGGGCAGGTAGCGGATGTCGAGGTCGTAGGTGCAGCGGTCCGGGACCCGGTTGAGGACGTCGCCGCCGATGATGCGCGCCAGGTTCATGCTCGGGTATGGGAAGAGCTCGTTCCTCGCCGTGGCGAACGGGAGCTCGGCGACGCGGCGGTAGTGTTCGTGGGCCAGGTGGACGGCGTTCTTGCCGAGCCACGGCGTCGAGCCGTGGGCGCTCTTACCCTTCAGGGTGACGCGCAGGTCGAGGACGCCCTTCGACTGGGTTCCGACGTGGAAGTCGGTGGGCTCGCCGGTGATCACGAAGTCCCCCACGTGGCCGTGCTCGATGAGGACCTCCGCGCCGGTACGCGCGCCGTGCTCCTGCTCCTCGTCCGGCACGACCAGGAGCTCGACAGCGGCTTCGTTCCCGAGGGCTGCCAGGTCCTCGACGGCGTACATCATCGCCGCCAGGGCCCCCTTCATGTCGTAGACGCCGCGGCCGTAGAGCTCGCCCGACTCCTCGTAGGGATCGAACTGCCGCTCTTCGCCGGGGACGACGTCCACGTGGCCGTGCAGGAGCAGGCGGGGCTCCCCCGAGCCCACGCGCACCACGAGGGGGGTGAGGTCCCCGTTAGGACCGGCGCCCTTGTAGCGGACGGCCTCGAGACCCCGCGCCTCGAACCAACCGTGGATGAAGTCGATAGCCGACCGGGCGACGCCCGGGGTGTACGACCTAAAGCGCACGAGCCTCCGGGTCAGTGAGAGTACCTCGGTGGTGTTTGTGGTTACCGCCAGTTGAGCGCCGTTCTAGCCGGTAGGGGCTTCGGATGACCTGCGTATCCTACCAATCCGCCCCGCGGTCGGCCAGAAGACACGAACCGGTTCTTCGGCCCCCGGGTTACCGCGGGGAACCTAGGAGGCGACGGGGCTGCCGGCCTCGAAGGCGATGGTCGCCCCGAGACCCGAGAGCTTCTCCTCGAAGTCCTCGTAGCCGCGCAGGATGTGGCGGGCGCAGTCCACTATCGTGGTCCCCTCGGCCACGAGGCCAGCGAGGACCAGGGCCGCGCCGCCGCGCAGGTCAGGCGCCTGCACGATGGTCCCCGAGAGGGTCCTTGGGCCTTTTACGAGGGCGCGGTGGCCGCCAAAGAGATCTATGCCAGCGTTCATCCGGTTGAGCTCCTCGGCTACCTGGAGCCTGTTCTCGTAGACGTTCTCGGTGATTATGCTGGCCCCCGTGGCCTGGGTGAGCGCTACCATCATCTGGGCCTGGAGGTCGGTGGCGAAGCCGGGGAACGGGAGGGTCGAGACGTCCATCCCGGCGAGGTCCGCGGGGTCATCGACGCGCACGCGCAGACCGCCGTGAGGTCCATCCAGCTCCGTGGTCTCCACGCCCATCTCGCGCAGCTTCTCGAGCTCCATCTTCAGGTGCCCGGGGCGGGCCTTCCTGATCTCCACGTCCCCGCCGGCGGCGGCGGTCGCCATGATGAAGGTACCCGCCTCGATGCGGTCTGGCATCACCGACCACTCGACGGGACGCAGCTCCTCGACGCCCTCGATCACGATCCGGCCCGTCCCGGCCCCGCTGATGCTCGCCCCCATCGCGTTCAAGAACTCGGCCAGGTCCACGACCTCCGGCTCGCGGGCGCCGTTCTCGACTATCGTGATACCGTCCGCCAGGACGGCCGCCATCATGACGTTCTCGGTAGCGGTCACGCTCGGGTACTCGAAGCTGACCTCAGCCCCCTTGAGGCCGCCGGGCGCCGTCGCCTTGATAAAGCCGTGGTCGAGCTCGACGTCGGCTCCGAGAGCCCTCAGGCCGTCGAGGTGGAAGTTGAACTTCCTGAGGCCCAGGTTGCAGCCGCCCGGCGCGGAGACCTCGGCCTCGCCGAAGCGGGCGACGAGCGGCCCGAGGACCACGATCGAGGCCCGCATCTGGCGCACCAGCTCGTAGGGGGCCGTGAAAGAGTCGACCTCCGAGGCGTCTATCTCGAGGGTGTGCTCGGAGAAGTGGGTCTCGGCCCCGAGGCCGTCGAGCACGGCGAGCATGGTGTTCACGTCCTTGATGCGCGGCACGTTGCGCAGGGTGGTCTTGCCCGGGGCGAGGAGGGAGGCGGCGACGAGCTTCAGGGCCGCGTTCTTCGCCCCGGAGATCTCTACCTCGCCGTGGAGCCGGGCCCCACCTTCGACGAGAAAACGCTCCATTTCCGCCCCTCCCACTCGAAGCTCTCGCTTGTCAGTCTGCCGGTTCGGGCGCGTTGCAAGGGTACTATGCCCGGAGAAGGTTACGTAACGGCTACACCCGTATAACGGTTCCGTTACGGTAGCGGGAGCCCTCCCCGGCTAGCCCTCTCCGCCGTACTTCCGCGCCACCCGCACCAAGTTCTCCCCCACGCGCTGGCGGCGCAGAATCTCCTCGCGGTCGTCCTCCTCCGAGACCTCGGAGAGTTGCCTCTCCGCCTCCTCGACGCGGCTCTCCGCCTCGGCGGCGTCTATCTCCTCCGCGGGGACCGCCTCCTCGACCAGGATCTGGACCAGGTTCTCAGAGACCTTGAAGAAGCCGTCGGAGGTCGCGTAGACGCTCCACTCCTCGCCCTGCTGGATCCGGACGTCCCCGATCTCGACCGTCGAGACGGTCGGCGCGTGGTCCACCAGGACCCCGAGCTCGCCGTCGGCTATCCGCGCGATGACGAGGTCCACCTCGTCGTCGAAGACGGGCTCCTCGGGCGTGATGATGCGGCAGAAGAGCTGCCGGCCCTCGCGCCGCTCCTCGCGGTCCTCGGCCACGCTAGCCTACCTGCCCCGACTCTCCGACCTGGCCGGTGGAGGAAGGCTTCTCATCCTGGTCCGGGGTGCCCTCCCGCTCCGAGCCTTCGGGCGTCTCGTCCTCCGAGGCCTCGTCTTCCCCTTCGGACTCGCCCTCTTCTTCCTCCTCGCCGCTCATACCGCGCGCCTTCTCGACCGCCTCGTCGATGTTGCCGACGAGGTAGAAGGCCTGCTCGGGGAGGTCGTCGTGCTTGCCCTCGACCACCTCCTTGAAGGAGCGGATCGTGTCCTCCAGCTCGACGAACTTGCCCTCGAGGCCTGTGAACTGGGCGGCGACGAAGAACGGCTGGGAGAGGAAGCGCTGCAGTCGCCGGGCGCGGCCAACGATCACCTTGTCCTCCTCCGACAACTCGTCTATGCCGAGGATGGCGATGATGTCCTGCAGCTCCTTGTATCGCTGCAGGATGTTCTTGACCTGCTGGGCGACCTCGTAGTGCTCGTCGCCCACGACCGAGGGGTCGAGGATCGTCGATGAGGAGGTCAGCGGGTCAACCGCCGGGTAGATACCCTGCTCCGCCAGGTTACGGGCGAGCTCCACCGTCGAGTCCAGGTGCGCGAACACCGTGAACGGGGCGGGATCTGTGAAGTCGTCTGCCGGGACGTAGACCGCCTGGAAGGAGGTGATCGAACCCTTGTTGGTCGAGGTGATCCTCTCCTGCAACGCCCCCATCTCGGTGCCAAGGGTGGGCTGGTAGCCGACCTCGGATGGCATGCGGCCCATCAGCGCCGAGACCTCGTTTCCGGCCTGCACGAAGCGGAAGACGTTGTCCATGAAGAAGAGCACGTCCTGGCCGAGCTCCTCGCGGAAGTACTCGGCGATCGTGACGCCGGTCAGGCCGACGCGGAAGCGGGCGCCGGGCGGCTCGTTCATCTGGCCGAAGACGAGGCCCACGTTCCCGAGGATGCCGGCCTCCTGGAACTCGCCGTACAGGTCGTTACCCTCGCGGGTGCGCTCGCCGACGCCGGCGAAGACGCTAGTACCCTCGTACTGGAGGGCTATGTTGTTGATGAGCTCCTGGATTACCACCGTCTTGCCGACGCCGGCGCCGCCGAAGAGGCCGACCTTGCCGCCCCGCCTGACAGGGCAGAGCAGGTCCATGACCTTGATACCGGTGATGAACTGCTCGGCCTGGGTCGAGAGATCCTCGAACCGTGGCGAGGGGCGGTGGATCGACCAGTGGCCTTCGGGGTCCTCGATAGGGCCCTGCTCGTCCACCGGGTTGCCGAGGACGTCGAGGACGCGTCCGAGTACCTGCTCGCCCACCGGGACCGCTATCGGGCCTCCCGTGTCCTGCGCGTCCACGCCCCGCTGCAGGCCGTCGGTCGAGGCCATCGCCACCGTGCGGACCACGTCGTCGCCGAGGAGCTGCTGGACCTCGAGGACCAGCTCGCTCTCCTCCCTATCCTCGCCCTCCCCGGTCGCCATGCTGACGGTCAGGGCATTGTAGATCTCCGGTATCTCCTCCGGGGAGAAGCGGACGTCCACGACCGGGCCCTTGACCTCAACGACGGTGCCGACGCCCTCGCGCCGTTCTTCCTGGCCGTCCTGCTGGCCCTCGCGCTGTGTACCGGTAGTCTGGCCGTTGCCGACCTCCCCCTGTTGCCCGCCGAAGGTCGAGCGATGGAAAGACTGGCCGCTTTCGCTCTCGGTCATAAGGTTCCTCCTCTAGCCGGCGGACAGGGCTTCGGCGCCCGCCGCGATCTCGCTTATCTCGCTGGTTATCTGCGCCTGGCGCGCCTTGTTCATCGCGAGCGTCAGCTCCTTGGCCAGGTCGTTGGCGTTGTCCGTCGCGTTCTTCATCGCCGTCATGCGCGCGCCGTGCTCGCCGGCGGCGCTCTCCAGGAGAGCCTGCCAGACCATCGTCTCCACGTAGCGCGGGACGAGCTTGCGCAGGATCACGTCCGCGTCCGGAATGTACTCCATGAACGTGGAGGAGAGCTCCTCTTCGTCCTCTTCCTCGCCCTCCTCCGGGGCAACCGGCAGAAGGCGGGTGACGACGGGTCGCTGGGTGAGCGCGCTCTCGAAGCGGTTGTAGACGAGGTATACCTCGTCGGCCTCCTCTTCGTTGAAGAGCCTGGTGAGGGCGTGCCCGATCTCGCGCGCCTTCTCGTAGGTAGGGCTGTCGGAGAAGCCGGTGTAGACCTCGTGGAGTTCCACGCGCCGGAAGCGGAAGAAGGCCACCGCCTTGCGACCGCTCGCCACCTGGATCTGGTTGCCGCCCTTCTCGCGCCTGAGCTGCGCCGTCGCCCGCAGGACCTGGGCGTTGAAACCGCCAGCGAGTCCGCGGTCGGCCGTAATGGAGGCTATAGCCACCGTGTCTCCCTCGCGACCGGTAAGGAGCGGTGAGCCGCCTCCTGCGCTGCGGGCGACGTCGCGCATCATCTGCTCGAC
>DATACV010000091.1:0-15234 GCA_036258875.1 Rubrobacteraceae bacterium | reverse complement strand
GGGCACCCTCTCCGTCATGGTGGGCGGGGAGGAGGCCGACTTCGAGCGGGCGAGGCCCCTCTTCGGGGCGATGGGCGAGACCGTAACCCACGTGGGACCTACGGGGGCGGGGCAGGTCACCAAGGCCGCAAACCAGGTGGTGGTGGCGCTCGTCATAGAGGCGGTCTCAGAGGCGCTGGTGCTCGGGAGCGCGGGCGGTGTGGCACCGGAGAAGATCCTGGAGGTGCTCTCGGGGGGCTTGGCGGCCAACAAGGTCATGGAGGTCAAGCGCGAGAAGTTCCTCTCGCGCGAGTTCGAGCCGGGCGGCAAGGTCGAGTTCCATCGAAAGGACCTAGGGATAGCGCTGGCGGCGGGCAGGGAGTACGGGGTAGTGCTGCCGGTCGCTGCGGTGGTCAACCAATTGTTCGAGGCCCTGATGGCGAAGGGGCGGGGCGGCTGGGATCACTCGGCGCTGCTCTCGCTCGTGGAGGACCTGTCTTCTTGAGGTTCTGAGGTTTTGAGGTCTTTTGGCGAAGGGCGGCGGCCACCACCGGGCCCCGATACCCCAAGAACCTGAAAGCCTCCCGAGGCCACCCGTTCTAACGGGCGCCGGCCTCGCCAGACTCGAAGGCCTCGTCCAGGAACTTCAGCAGCCTCTCTCGGTATTCGGGGTGTTCGTGGGCCCCGACGTGCTCGTAGCCGTCGAGGGTCCAGAAGGTGGCTGCGGGGTTGGCTTTCGCCAGCGCCTCGGCGTGCCCGAAGGGCACCACCTCGTCGTCTCGGGAGTGGATGATCATGACCGGGACGCCCTCGCGGGCGAGCAGCTCGGCCTCCTCCACGGGCCGCACGGCCCACGGGTCTATGCCCAGCAGATACTGGCCGACGAGGAAGATGCCGGGGGTGAAGTAGGGCGGCAGGCCGCTTACGTCCGGGATCCTCTCCCGCAGCAGCGGGGGCAGGTCAGCGTAGGCGGACTCCTCCAGGACGGCCGCGACGCCCGTTCCGGGGGCCGCCTGGAGGACCGCCGCGCCGCCCATCGACCAGCCGTGGAGCACGACCTGCTCGGGATCGTAGCCCCGCTTCTCTAACCACGAGATCGCCCCCTCCACGTCGCGCACCTCGCGGTAGCCGATGGTGACCCTCTCCCCCTCCGACCCGCCGTGGGCGCGCAGGTCGAGCATCAGCACGTCGAAACCGGTCTCTTCGTAGACGGTCGCCGTCTCGAGCACGTGGCGGCCTGACTTGTCTGCGCCCCAGCCGTGGACGAGTATCGCGGCCCGCGGGCGCTCCTTCTCCACCCACCAGGCGCTCAGGCGCAGCCCGTCGCTGCTCTGCACCTCGACCTCCCTGTAGCCCAGGCCGTAGTCGGCGGGCGTCCGCTCGACGGGCCTCCTGGCCGACGAGGAGAGCCGGGCCGCCACCACGTACGCGACTACCAGGTAAGCCACGACGCAGACCGCCGCGAGCGCGAGGACCCAGAGAGAGACGACGCGCGAGGAGGCTACCGGAAGCCCTCCCAGAACGGCGCGAGGTGTTTGCGGGCGGTCTCGACGGGTTTCACGCCGCCGGCGTACTCCCAGCCCGGGTCCTCACCCTCCTCTACGCCCCGGATCGTCGCCGCCACCCCTTCGGTGAGGGCGTCCAGGTTGTAGCCGCCCTCCAGGACGAGCGCGAGGTGCGCGGCGCCCACCTCGCTGGCGAGGGAAGCGAGCGCGGCCGCGAAGCGTCCGAAGGAGGCGTCCTCCAGCGCCATGCCCCCCAGGGGGTCCGCCCCGTGCGCGTCGTAGCCCGCGGAGACCAGGACCAGGTCCGGCTCGAACTCGCGCAGCACAGGCAGGAAGATCCCGGCGAACGCAGCCGCGTAGACGTCTTCCCCGGAGCCCGCCGGCAACGGCACGTTCACGGTCAGACCTCTTCCTTCGCCCTCCCCCACCTCCTCGATCCAGCCCGTCCCGGGGTAGAAGGGGCTCTGATGCGCCGAGAGGTAGAGCACCTCGCCGCTCTCGTAGAAGATATCCTGGGTGCCGTTGCCGTGGTGCACATCCCAATCGAGGATCGCCACCCGCCCGGCCCCGTGTGAGCGGGCGTGCTCCGCAGCCACCGCGACGTGGTTGGTCAGGCAGAACCCCATCCCGGCTGCTCTTCCCGCGTGGTGGCCCGGGGGGCGCGCTATGGCGAAGGCTGCCTCCCCCGAGAGCACGCTCTCCACCGCGGAGCAGGCGGCCCCGCTGGCCATGCGCGCCGTCTCCCAGGAAAACTCGTTGAGGGCGGTGTCCAGGCTGAGGTATCCCCCACCCTGAGCGGAGAGGTTCTTCAGATGCTCCAGGT
The DNA here is from genome assembly GCA_036258875.1 of Rubrobacteraceae bacterium. Taxonomy (GTDB): domain Bacteria; phylum Actinomycetota; class Rubrobacteria; order Rubrobacterales; family Rubrobacteraceae; genus JALYGY01. The sequence continues at coordinate 12,927 of DATACV010000091.1, read as the reverse complement.
AGGCTGGCGCGTGGACCCTCGCTAGAACGTCTTCGTCGGCGGGGCTGCACGGGCGCCACTCGACGGGCGTACCTTCGCGCTGCGCCTTCTCGGCCCCGGCGAGCGCCGCCGGGAACCGCTGCGGGGCCTCCACGCCCGCGAGGCCGTTGACGTGCCGCTCGGAGGCGGGATCGCTGTAGACGCGCAACGTGCTCCTAGCTCGAGAGGTTCCGACTCCCCGCAGCGTATTATCGTGGTCGCGCGGCGCCCGCGGCAAGCGGACGCCGTCGCGCTCCGCCTTGGCGTCCACAACGCGGAAGGGGCGAGATCGCAAAGGTCCCGCCCCTCCTACCAGATGCTGCCCGGTCTTCCAGATGCCGGTGCTTGGTCGAGATCCGGCTAACCTCTCACGTCAGCCAGCGGTTCATCGCCTCGTCAAGAGGCAGGCCCGCAATTGGCCGTTCAGGAACCCCGAGCCGACGATCTGACCGCGCTCGTTGATCGCGTAGGCGTCGGTGAGCTGCCAGCCCGAGTTCTCGGGGATCAGGTCGTTGAGATCTCTGGGCTGGCCATTCTTCCAGAGCACCGCCGAGAACTGCCGCGCCTGACCACCGCTGTCGTTGTCTCTCGACCACCCGACGACCCGGCCGGTTTGGTCGATGTCGCGTGCCCTGGTGTAGAGGTCATCGGTGTCGTCCAGGACCTCGGGATCAGCAGGCAGGGGATAGAGCAAGCCGGGTTGCGTCTCGCCCGCCTCGAAGCGGAAAGCCCGGCCGCGAGGAGCACCTTGGGAGGGCGCCATGAAGGCCCAACCGATCACGTCTCCGCGGGCGTTGATGCCGACGGCCTCGCTGACGGAGTAGTCGTTCAAGACGTCGTTGTCCGAAACATCGAGCTTCCTGACCGAACCGTCGCTGGCGCTGTAGACGAAGGCTTCGCTCTGAGTTGCGCTGCTTCCCGAGGTACCTACCACATCGCCTGAGTTGTTGATCCCCCAGGCCACGCTGTAGGGGTCTCCGTAAGACTCACTCAGAACATCTCCAAGATCGGTCACCTCGCCCTTCCGGTAAACGAAGGCGTGGGTATGGTCGCCTACGGTCCCGGAGCCGACGATCTGGCCGCGGTTGTTGATCGCCTGAGCGCCGACCAGGTTCCATAGCGGCTCGCTTGGCTCGGTGACCAAGGAGTTGAGGTCCTTCATCTGCCTGTCCTCGTACAGGAAGGCCTTGAGCCCCGTCTGCCCGACGGGGCCCCACTCCCCGACCACTTTGCCGGAGGCGTTGATGCTGCGGGCGCGACTGAAACTGAGGTTCTCGTTATCAGGGACGCCGAGGTCCAACATCTTGCCATTCGACCAGAGGAAGGCCCGCTGTTGTCCGCTGGGGTTCTGTCCCTGACCGGCGATCCGGCCTGACTCGTTGATGTCGCGGGCGATGGTGTTGGTCCACAATTCACCGGGCTTCGTCTCGTTGTTGAGATCGGTCACGATGTAGAGTGATTTTGCGTCTTTCGGTATCGCACCGGCGGGTTGCGTGACGAGCCCGGCCAGGACCACCGCCAGGGCGCCGGCGAGAGCCAGTACGATCATCGCCGCGCGCCCGGATACCCCGGGAGCCCCCGATGTAGTGTTCGTCATTCCTACTAAGCTCCTTTCCGGACATTCATCCGCTTCCTGACCGGGTGAGGCGAGAACCCTACCTCGTCAGGCAAGGAACCCACCCCGTACGCCGCGGCGACCGCGACAGGTCAAGTGTGAGGAATGAGACCGGACTTGCACATGGGCCTCCGGACATTTCTTATGGTCCTTTTGGCCACCCCCTCGCGGCGCCGGCCATGCTCAAAGATCCTTCTCTCTCGAGGTCAATCCTCGCTTCCGCGTTCGGCCAGCATGCCCATCTCGACCGCCTTCACGGCGGCCTGGGTGCGGTCCGAGACCCCGAGCTTCGCAATAATGCTTCGCACGTGCTTCTTAACTGTGCTCACGCTGACGAAGAGGCCGCGTGAGATCTGCTGGTTGGTGAACCCGCGCGCCATCAGGCGCAGCACCTCGGTCTCCCGCGGCGACAGTGAACCCCAGGGGGGCGGCTCCTCTCTCCGGCAACCCTTCCTGCGGCGTCTACTCGACGAGCCGCACGAGCAACCGCGCCGCCACCTCCCCATCGAGGGGGGACTCGCCGGCGAACGCCTTGCGGACCGCGTCGATGATCCGCGCGACGGGAGAGCTCTTGAGGACGTAGCCTGCGGCGCCGGCTTTGAGCGCGCTCGCGAGGTGATCAGGGTCCTCGGAGGCGGTCAGCACGAGCACAACGGTGCGGGGTAGTTCCCTCTTTATCGTCCGGGTGGCCTCGAGGCCGTTCATCCTCGGCATCATCACGTCCATGAGCACCAGCTCCGGGCGCGAGCGGCGGCAAACATCCACCACCTCCTCGCCGTCGCCCGCCTCCCCGGCGATCTCGAGGTCGGCTTCGGTGTCGAGCATCCTGAGTAGCGCGGATCGGAACAGTGGATGGTCGTCGGCCACGACTATTCGTGAGGAGACGCCTTCCGTCCGGGCCGGTCCTTCCCCGCTCGTCCTGCTCTCGTCATCCATCGGCGCACCCCCCGCCTGGCCCCCGAGACGACGCTCTCTACGGTCCCTACCCGCTCCTAACTCGGGGCTATATACGAGTCACGGGCCACCCCATGGGACCAGTTCGCGATGAATTCGAGATGAATCGGTCGCGTCCCTCGCCGCCGCGACGGTCAACCCGCTCGCGGGCCAACGGCTAGACGCGGGTCGTGCCGGTGTCGCCCCCGTCCTCCAGGATCTCCTCGATCTCCCGCGCGGCGCGGGAGATGACCTCCCGGACGCGGCGCAGCTTCTCCCGGTCCAGCCGTCCTTCGTGCAGCTCGCGCCCGAAGAGCTTGCCGAGGCCCATGACCTCGTGCTTTATCTCGTGGATCTCGCGTCCCACCTCGGGGTCCCAGCCCCCGCCGACCCTGCCCCAGATGTTCTCCACGGAGCGGCGGTTCTCCTCCAAAAACTCGCGCCCGGCGTCCGTGATCTGGTAGACCTTTTTGCCGTCGCGCTGGGTGGACGTCACGTAGCCGAGGTCCTCGAGCATCTGCAGGGTCGGGTAGACCGAGCCGGGGCTCGGGGAGTAGAACCCGCGGGAGCGCCCCTCGAGCGCCCGCATGACCTCGTAGCCGTGCGCGGGCTCGTCCTTGATGAGGTCCAGGATGACGTACTTGAGGTCGCCCTTCTCGAAGACGCGCCCCCGACCCGGACCGAACCCGTGTCCCCGCCACGGCCCCCGGCCGAAGAAGCCCTTCATCGCCTTGGGTCCGAACATGATCTCTCCTTTCGCGGCGCCCGGCTCACGCCGTCAGCTCCCGCCGGTCTGCGTCCCACAGCGCGTACCCGAGCCTCCCCTCCCGCGCGCGCACCTCTATGTGCCCGTCCTTCGCCAGCCCGGAGAGCATCCTGTCCGCCTCGGCGACGCCGAGCGAGGTCTCGAGCGCCGCCCGCGCCGGGGTGAGCTCCCCGTGCCGCGCGAGCGCCTCGAGCAGCTCCTTCTCCTTGCGCCCATCGTCCGCCGCTCCCCTCTCCCGCTCCTCGAAGAGCCCGGCCACGCCGCGCACGGAGAGCCCGAGCGCCGGCACCAGGAAGAAGGGGATCATCCAGAACAGAAAGAAGAACGGGAAGAACTCGAACGCCCCGGCCACGAAGAAGAGGAGCATCCCACCGACCACGAGACCCACCACGAGACGCGCCGGCGGCCCGTGGCGGCTCCCCCAGCGCGGCCCCATCCTCCGGCCTCCACCCACGTAGCCCATCCTGCCCGGACCGTACATCTCGCCTCCGTTCTACGCCTCGCGGACCAGCTCGATGGCAGTATATCACGATATATCGTGATATAACAAGATATTCTAGTTTCGGGTCTTCCCGGGGTTGCGTGGCCGGGTCTACCGGGCCTTACAGGATAGGTTTACGCGTTGGCGTTGCGATGGTTTCGCCGGCTCACCGGTCCGTGAGGGCGAGTCTGGCGGCCAGCGATATCAGGATCGCGCCCAGTGATCGCTGGAACCACCGGAGCACGGAGGGTGTGCCGAGCACCCGCTCGCGGACGGTGGCGCTCGCCCACGCGTAGACGACGAACACGGCGAGGGTCATCAGCATGAAGATGCCGCCGAGCCAGACCAGCCTCGGGTCGAGCAGGCCCGGCGGGGTATCCAGGAACTGCGGGAGAAAGGCGAAGAAGAACATCGTCAGCTTCGGGTTCAGGAGGTTCAGGATGATCCCGCGCCACACTACCGCGCCCATGGGACCTGCCGAGGCGCCCTGGTCTGGGTCCACCTGCAGGGCGCCACCCTCCCGGATCATCGTCACGCCCATGTAGACGAGGTAGGCGACCCCGGCCCACCTGACCACCTCGAAGGCGACAGCCCCGGCCTGCATGATCCCGGAGAGGCCGAGCATGGCCGCCAGCATGTGGGGAACGATGCCCAGGGTACAGCCGATGGCAGCGAAAGATCCGCGGCGCCAGCCGCCGCCGATCGAGCTCGATACCGTGTAGACGACCCCGGTGCCAGGGACGAGGACCACGACGAGCGACGTCAGCAGGAACTCGACGGACATGCCAGGAGGCTAGTCAATGCGGAGGGGGCAGTCAAGAACCCTGGGTATCAGGCTTTGAGGCATTGAGGTATTAAGGTTCTGAGGTTTCGAGGGTCGGGGAGTCAGGAGCGCGCCCCGCCTGGCACCCCTAAAAGTCTAAGAACCCCTTCGCAAACCGCTTCAGGAGCTCCACAGCCGCCAGGAGAGGCGGCGGGGCTCGTCGGGGTCTTCCGCGAGCTCGGCCTCGAGGTTTTTCCTGAGGGACCTGAGCCGCCTGCTCACGCGCTTCGCCATGCGCTTCTTGGCCCGGGTGTAGCCTCTTTCCTCTATCTCCGCGCAGAACCTGGAGTAGAGGGCTTCGGATTTCTCGATGAAGTCCTCGACCCTCCTCCGGACCCCCGGCTCGAGCCACATGGACCGCGCGAGGTAGCCGTTGGAGAGCCGGTCTATCAGCCCGGCGACCTGCTCCCTCTGGTCCCGCTCGTACCGGCCGTCCACGTCGCCGTAGAGCGAAGCCCAGGCGACGAAGCCCCGGTAGAGGTCGGCGAGCAGGTTCTGTATCTCCGCCGCCGCCCGCTGGCGGCGCTGAGTTCGGCCGCGCTCGGCCTGCATGGTCCGCACGATGGTCCCCCTCCGGACTCGTCGTCTCCATTCCCGACCCGCACAGGTTGTGGGTCCAGAGATAACGTAGCACAACATGCGGTGGCTTTACCAGCCTTGGGGGGGCCTCGTCCTTCAGCCCCGCAGGTAGGTAAGGACGGCGAGCACCCTGCGGTGGTCCGCGTCGGTCTGGGGGAGGCCGAGCTTGCCGAAGATGCTCTTGACGTGCTTCTCGACGGCGCCGTCGGTGACGAAGAGGGTGCCGGCAATCGCGCGGTTCGAGCGGCCCTCGGCCATGAGGGCGAGGACCTCGCGCTCGCGCGGGGTGAGGGTGGAGAGCCCGCCGTCGCGCCGGTGGCGGGAGAGGAGCTGGCCGACGACCTCGGGATCCAACACGGTCCCGCCCGAGGCGACGTCGCGGACCGCGGCGAGGAACTCGGGGACGTCGGCCACGCGGTCCTTGAGCAGGTAGCCGGTGCTGCGCGCGCCGGACTCGAGCAGCTCGGCGCCGTAGCGCTCCTCGACGTACTGCGAGAGGACCAGCACGGGGAGGCCGGGGACGCGGGCGCGAGCCTCGACGGCCGCCTTGAGGCCCTCGTCGCGGTAGCCTGGGGGCATCCTTACGTCCACCACCGCCACGTCCGGGCGGTGCTCCTGGGCGGCCCGGATCAGGCCCGGACCGTCGCCCACGGCGGCGACCACCTCGAAGCCGGCGTCGGCGAGCAGCCTCGAGATGCCCTCCCGGAGGAGCCCCGAGTCCTCGGCGATCACTACCCGCATCGCGGGTCCCGAGCCGTCTCCCCTTGCACCCGTCACGGCTTGCGGGGTACCTCCTCTCCGCCGTCGCCGAGGGGTATCTCGGCCCGCACCAGGGTCGGCCCGCCCGGTGGGCTCTGCACGAGGAGCCGGCCGTCGAGCGCGGCGAGCCGGTCGGCGAGCCCGGAGAGCCCGCCGTTCGCGACCGGGGCGGCGCCGCCCGCGCCGTCGTCCGTTACCTCGACGACGAGGCGGTCCTCCGGGCCGGCCTCGCGCCACACGGTCACGCCGGCCGCCGAGGACCCCGAGTGCTTGGCCGCGTTGGAGAGGGCCTCCATCGCCACGAAGTACGCCGTGGTCTCGACGGCTTCGGGCAGGCGTTCGTCGTCGAGCCTCACGTCGACCGAGACGGGGACCGGGGACCTGTCACAGATGGCGGAGAGGGCCGCGTCGAGGCCCCTGTCGGTGAGGATGGCCGGGTGGATGCCCCTGACCAGGTCGCGCATCTCCGCGAGGACGCGCTTGACCTCGGCGTGCGCCTCCTCGACCAGCTCGCGCGCTGCCTCAGGGTCTTCGGTCAGCTTCTCCTTCGCCATCCCGAGGCCCATCCCCAGGGAGACGAGGCGCTGCTGGGCGCCGTCGTGCAGGTCGCGCTCGATCCTGCGTCGCTCGGCGATGGCGGCCTCCATGGCTCTCGAGCGGCTCTCGGTGAGAGCCTCCACCCGCTCGGCGAGCCGCTCTCTCCTGGTGGGACCGAGCAGTGTTGCTGCCAGGGCGGCGTGGGCTCGCGACATGCCGATGCTCAGGAGGTACGCGACGATTGCCAGGATCGGCAGGGCGACGACCGCGACGACGAGCGCTTCGGACAGGGTGTCGATCCGGACGTCTTGCCACAGTGGAGCACCCTCCGGGAACGCGACGAAGAGCCACGCCGGCAGCGTGAGTGTCCCCACGACGCACACGAACGCGGCGGCGACGGCGGCGAACTCGAGGACTCCCACGGGCAGGAGAAGGAGCAGGTAGGCCGGGTCGCGCCAGGTGGCAGGGTAGAGCATCGTTCCCTGCGACGTCCGGCGGTAAGGCGTAGGCACGGGGTAGCCGAGGGATCTCGCGGCGCGCCGCCGCTCGGCGTGCGCGCCGCGCCTCGACAGCGAGGCCACGGGGCTGAAGAGCAGGGCCAGCCCGCGGACCAGCGCTGGCCGCGGCTGTGTGCCGGTCCACCGCGACAACGGGAGGGAAAGGGACACGAGTAGCGTCCACACAACGGCCAGGAGGACGCCGAGCAGAATCGGCGGGACGAGCACGGCGACCCAGAAGAGGCCGAGCGGGAGGCTCGCGAGCAGGAAGCCGGTGGCCGCTATCGCTCCGGAGAAGGAAAGTGGACGCAGGGGACCGACCGAGCCGGGGTCCGGCTCGGTGTCGGGGCCAGCTGCCATCGGTGCGGACACTCGGAGCAACCTTTCTCGCGCCTCGGATATCACCGCGACCCTACCGGCCATTATATGAGCCGCGCGGCTCCATGGCGTCCAGGTCTCGCGGCCGGGGCATACCGCGCTCGCGCCGGTCCTTATGCTCCGTCCGGCTGCCTGCTCGCGCCGGCCAGCTTCCATCCAGCAGGCGCCTCGCGCTGCGTTGCACGAGGCGCTCGATCTCTCCCATCAGGACGTCCGTCGACCGCCTGACCGCCTCGCGATCTTCCGCGGCGTGCTCGAATACCAGCGGCTTCCCCACGGACACCTCGTACGCGCCGAGCCAGAACCACCGCATCTGCTCCGATGTCCCGGATCTCCGCCACTGCCGCGCGGTGACGAAGTGCCGGTCCGGTGCGATGCCGGCCGGAACTACCGGCACTCGTGCCGTCGCGGCCAGCCTGACCGCTCCGCTCCGCGCTCGCACGAGCCGTCCGTCGTCTCCGCTCAAGGCGCCTTCCGGGAAGATGCCTACCGTTTGGCCAGCGTCCAGCAAGCGTAATGCGGCATCGAACGCGTCGCGTCCGCGCCCATCGCGAACGGGTACGTGGCCCGCGAGGCGCAAGAAACAGCCGATCAGCGGCACCTCGAAGGCGGCTTCGCTGATCAGGATGTAGATCGGCTCGAACGGCCACGACATCATCAGGAAGGGGTCGGTCGTCGTCGGGTGGTTTGCGGCGATGATCTTCGGTCCCGATGGTAGCGTTGGCCACCACTCGATCTCCGAGCGCATCAGCCGCCGGGCGTAGAAGTACGCGGCCCGCCGGCCCAACCCGTGGAAGAACCTGGTCGTCACCGGACGCTCCCTCACACCTCGCTTCTTCCCGAGAAACGGTCTGTCGGAGGACTCGCCTCGTCGTGCTGCCACGTGCTTGTCCCCTGACGAGGCGTGACGCTGCGGCGGAAGATCTCCTGCCACAGCTGGCGTCCCGCGAGCAGGGCCCCGGCGGCCACCGGCAGGTAGTACGTCAGGATGGTGTAGACGACGATGCCGCTCAAGAGCTGTCCCTCGGGTACGTGGGAGGAGAGCAGGGCCGCCAGGCCGAGCTCCCTCGCGCCGCTACCCCCCGGCGTTGGGGCAAGCGGGAGGATCACGGAGGCGAGCAGCAGCTGGGCCAGTACGACGGGCGCCCAGTCCCCCGACCACCCCACCGCCATCAACGCCAGCGGACCGCAGGAGAGACGGAGAGCCCAGTAGACGACCGTGAGGGCGACCGCGCACGCCAGGATCTCTCTGTGTCCCCGTCGCCGGTAGGAGGCGACGCTCCTCCGCACGTCCCTTATGAAGACGCGAACCTTCGCCCGTCCCGCCGCCAACCAGCCGGGCCGGTAGCGGCGCAGCCCGTCGCCCTCAGGCCTGTCTTTGCCGCGGAGAAGGAGTACGGCCAGGGCCAGTGCCGCGCCGACGATCAACCCCGCCGCCAGGAGCTCGTGAAGGGTGGGGCCGCGCATCGCTGGGTTGAGAGCCAACCCGCACAGGGTTGCGGTGGTAAGGACAGCGACGTCGAGCAGAAGCCTGGTTCCGACCACGGTGCTCCCCTCTCCAGCCGAGAGCCCGAGCCGGCCGAGCAGGTACACCTCGTAGGGGAGCTCCGCGCCCCTCACGGGCGATACGCCGGCCACGAAAGTGCCCGCCATGTAGACGCGGGAGGCCTCGAGGACGCGCAACCTCCCGAGCCTGGGCCACGCCAGCACGGCGACGATCAAACCTTGCAGCCACCAGGTCGCCACGCACGCTCCCAGGGCCGCGAGGAGCGGCCAGGGGCCGACCACCCCGGCCGTCTCCTTCGTCACCGCGGCGGTAAAGAACAGCGCCAGGAGGGCAACGAGGAAGCCCAGCAGCGCAACGGCAGGCAAGACCGGCGATGCCATCAGCGAGCGCGGCGCTGCCGGGTCGCCAACTACCTCCTCCTTCTCCTGTCGGCTACCGGGCGGCCCTGAAGTAGGCGCCGGCGGCCGGTCGGTACATGTACACCAGCGCCCCGACGACCGCCGCTAGGTGGACCACCCGTATCGGCGCGACAAAGGCGAACAGGAGGTCCGCATCCGCGAAGACCTCGCCCAGCGAGTTGCCCGCGGCGAGCCACGAGATCGGGTCGATCACCAGCGAGAGCGTCCCGACGACGCCGAGCCCTATGGCCAGCGTGTCGCGCGCCCACCTCTTGCCGGCACGCATCCGCGTGGCCACGTAGATCACCGCGGTATAGACGACCGCCCTGATAACGACGCCGCCGACGCCGGCTCCCGCCCCGGCGGCCAACGAGTCGACGACGCGGACGACCGTCTCGGCAACGCCGGCGCCGACCGCGCCGAGCCACAACAAGAACGCTGTCCGGACGGCTCCGGGCACACCTGGCCTGGGCGATCCCGCCATCGCGGCCGTAACGGCAGATCCTGCGATCCTCCTCGACTGCGTGCGATGCTCTCCCATCACTCGCTCAACTCCTTCCGTCTCGTGCGAGTTTCGGTCTCTGGAGAGATCGTACGAGCGGGCGGTCTCTACGACCATCCGGGGGCCCGTAGATTCCGGGGTAGGGTTAACCCCACCTCCCAGACCGGCCGCGCGCGGCGCCCGGTCCCCGGTTGTGCGAGCATGTTTGCCGAAGTGGAGCGGCGGGACTGGGGGAGGGGTGGAACGCGGGCGGATGAAGGACTGCCACGGTACGACCGTCTCGGGTCTGCCCGCCGGCGTCCTGCGGCAGGCCGAGTGATCCCGCCCCACGTCCCGCGTTCGTAGTGGCTCTCACCGTCTTCGCCCAGGTCCTGCTACCGATACTCGTGGTGGTGGCCTCGGGCTACCTGCTGCAGCGCAGGCTCGAGCTGGACCTCCAGTCGGTCAACCGCCTCAGCCTCTACCTGCTTAGCCCGGCCCTGATCTTCTCCGCCCTCGCGCAGTCGCGCATCGAGGCCACGGAGGCTTTGCGCATCGGCGCGTTCATGACGCTGTTCGTGGTCTCGATCGGGCTCGTGACGTGGCTCGTGGCCCTGGTGCTGCGTCTCGACGGCATCGACAGGGCTGCCCTGATGCTCTGCGTGATGTTCATGAACGCGGGGAACTACGGGCTTCCGGCGGCGCGCTTCGCCTTCGGCCAGGAAGGCTTCGACCGCGCCGTGCTGTTCTTCGTCGTCCAGGCCATCCTCGCGCAGACGCTCGCCATATACATCGCGGGAGCCGGTCACGGCGACCGGCTAGGCGGGCTCGTGCAGTTGCTCAAGATGCCCCAGGTCTACGCGGTCCTCGCGGTGCTGGCCGTTCGTCTCGGGGGGCTACGGCTCGACCCGGAGGGCGAGGGCATCCTGAACGACGTGTTTCGCGGCGTGGACCTCGTGGGCGACGCCGCCGTGCCGCTGCTCCTGATCGTGCTCGGCCTGCAGCTGGCCGAGGCAGGTAGGATCAGCGAGGGACCCAAGGTCGCGCTGGCTACCGCCCTGCGCCTGGGGCTCTCCGTCCCCCTCGCGATAGGCCTGAGCTACGCGTTGAACCTGGACGGGCTCTCGACGAAGTTGGCCGTCATGCTCTCCAGCATGCCGACAGCCGTGAACGTGACCATACTCGCTATCGAGTTCGACGTGCGTCCCCGCTTCGTGAGCAGCGTCGTGATAGTCTCCACGGCGGCGAGCGTGTTCAGCCTCACCCTGATCCTCGTTTTCCTCGGCGTACACTGACGCGCAGCAAGCCACTACCAAAAGGAGGGAGCGGGATGACCGAGAGAGAGCCCGTGAGGACCTTCGAGTGCGACGCGATCCTCTTCGACCTCGACGGCGTGCTGGTCGACTCGCATGCGGTGGTCGTTCGCACCTGGCACGAGTGGGCGAAGGAGAAGGACCTCGACGCCGGGCGAATCCTCGAGGTCGCCCACGGGCGCAGGGCAGCCGAGACCGTCCGGCTCTTCGCCCCGGAGCTGGACGCCGAGTCGGAGGCGCGGGAGCTGGAGCGGATGGAGACCAACGACCTGGAAGGCGTCCTCGAGATAGAGGGGGCGCGCGAGCTGCTCTCGTCGCTCCCCGCCGACGGCTGGACCGTGGTCACGTCGGGCACGCGGGCGCTCGCGTCCGGCAGGATGGAGCACGTCGGCCTGCCGCTGCCGGAGAGGTTCGTGAGCGCCGACGACGTGGAGAACGGCAAGCCCCACCCCGAGGCCTACCTGAGAGGCGCCGAGGTCCTGGGCGTGCCCCCCGAGGCCTGCGTGGTCGTCGAGGACGCACCCTCGGGCGTGAGCTCGGCGAAGTCCGCCGGCATGCGCGTTATCGCCGTAGCCACCACCTACCGCGAAGACGACCTGCACGAAGCGGACGCGGTAGTGGCTACCCTTACCGGCATCCAGGCCACGCCTCTCGACGGGTCAGGGCTGCGCTTCGAGTTGCGAGTCACGGGCTAGGCTTCAGCACGCCCGCTTCGCGGGCTCTCAGCACGCTCAGCCCTTGCGGGCTTCGCTTGTCAGCACGCGTCGGGCTAAAGCCCTCGCTCGTCAGCTATCAGCTCTTGCGCCGGGCCTCTTCATCTTTCCACAGACCCTGGGACGGTACGCGCAAGGCCCGGTTGAACTTGCTCGAGGCGTTCTCCCACGCGATGGCGGCGGTGAGCTCCACCAGGGCGTCCTCCCCGAAGAAGCGGCGTAACCGGCCGAAGAGCTCGTCGTCCACGTCCAGATCCGTGACGGTGATGCGCTCGGCGTACTCAAGCGCCGCCCTCTCCCGCTCGTCGTAGAGGGGGCTCGTGGCGTAGTCGTTCAGGGCGCGTATCTTCTCGTCGGGCACCCCCAGGTCGCTGCCCACGGCAGCGTTTATGTCCTTTCAGAACTCGCAGCCGTTTATCGCCGCGACCCGCCGGTTGATGAGGGCGACGAGCTTACCGTCGATAAGGCCCGAGGAGTCCAGCCCCGTCCACATCGCCCGCACGCCCCGGAAGATGGTCGGACGCCTAGCGTAGAGCAGGTGGTTCAGGAGCGGGGCTCCCCACCTCTTCCTCTGGGCCTCGAAGACCGCCTTTATCTGTCCCTGAGCCTGGTCCGGGTTTACACCTTCGATCCTCGCCATGACGCTACCTCCTTCTATCGACTCTCTCTATGCCAGGGTACGAATTTTTTGCAGGCTTTGAGGTTTAGAGGCTCTGAGGTCTTGAGGTTTTGAAAGTCGGGGAGTGGGGAGATCGCCCCGCCAGGAGCACACCTAAAAACCTGAGAACCTGAAAACCTAGAAGCCCTTTCCCAAAGTCCGTAGACAGTCCGCAAACCACTCTAGGCGAGAGATCAGACCGCCCCAGGCCTGTAACCGCCGAGGACGGCGTGTCCGGCCCGCGCCCAGAACGCGTCCACCCCCTCGAAGCCGGTCTCCTCCATCCAGCGCAACTGCTCGGGCAGCGTCGAGGGCACGTCGATCGGGTCGGGGTGGTCGTAGACGTTCCAGCGCTCGCGCACAAAGAACTCGTGGGCGCGCGCGTCGCCGTGGATCTGCAGCGAGCGGCGGCGTATCTCATCCTCCCACGCCGCGGCGAAGTGCCTGCGGGCGCGCTCGGTGCGAGGAGCC
>DATACV010000090.1:0-21666 GCA_036258875.1 Rubrobacteraceae bacterium | reverse complement strand
ATCGGCAGGGAGCTCGAGGCGCAGGCGCGCGAGCGGTTCGGGGGGGACCCTGACGCCGTGGTCGCCTGCGTGGGCGGCGGCTCGAACGCCATCGGGGCCTTCTACCCGTTCGTCGGGCGCGAAGGGGTGAGGCTCGTCGGCATCGAGGCCGCAGGAAGAGGGCTCGAGACGGGGGAGCACGGGGCCTCGCTCACCGGCGGGCGCCCCGGCGTGCTGCACGGCAACCTGAGCTACGTCCTCCAGACCGAGGACGGCCAGATCCGGGAGGCGCACTCGATCTCAGCGGGCCTCGACTACCCCTCCGTCGGCCCCGAGCACGCTTACCTCAAGGATGCCGGTTTCGTCGAGTACACGAGCGTGACCGACAAGGAGGCCCTGCGCGCATTCCAGGACTGCTCGCGCCTCGAAGGCATAATCCCGGCGCTCGAGACGGCGCACGCGATCTTCCACGCCGAGAAGGTCGCGAAGGAGCTCGGACCCGGCAAGAACCTGGTTATCAACCTCTCGGGGCGCGGCGACAAGGACGTCGAGGTCGTCGCGGAGGCGCTGGGTATCGACGCCCAAGAGGCGGAGGAAGTGTCCGGTGACGGGTAGCGAGCGGCTGCGGGCGGCGTTTCGGGACGACAGGGTCGCGCTCGTCCCTTACCTGACGGGTGGGTTTCCCACCCTGGGAGAGGCGCGGGAGGTGGGGGAAGCCTACGTCGAGGCCGGGGCCGACGTTGTCGAGATCGGGGTTCCCTTCTCGGACCCCCTGGCAGACGGGCCGACGATCCAGGACACCGCGACCCGCGCCCTCGAGAACGGGGCGGACCTAGACTACTGCCTGGAGCTCGCTGGCGGCTTCTCGGGGCGCGTGCCTGTAGTCTTCCTCCTTTACTACAACGTGATCTTCGCCCGCGGCACGCAAGCGTTCCTGCGCGAGGCGGCCGGCGCGGGGGTCTCGGGGCTCGTGATCCCGGACCTCCCCATAGACGAGGCCGGTGAGTTCGCGCAGCTCTCTTCGGAGGCTGGCGTAGCCTTCTGCCCGCTCGTGGCGCCGACCTCGACGGACGAGCGGCTCGCGCGGGTGGGCGAGCTGGCTTCGGGGTTCGTCTACTGCGTCTCGGTAGCCGGGGTGACTGGCGTGCGCGACGCGCTGCCACCTGGCGCCACTGCGCTGTTGCGGCGGGCGCGCTCGAGGACTAAGGCGCCGGTCGCTCTGGGTTTCGGCATCGGCTCGCCTGAGGCTGCCGTCGAGGCCGCCGAGGAGGCGGACGGCGTCATCATCGGGAGCAAGCTGATGCGGCTCGTCGCGGAGGGAGGGGCGGAGAGGGCCGGGGCGTGGCTGCGCGAGGTGCGCGAGGCGCTCTCTGGGGTCGTGAGAGCGGGGGGACGCTATCAGGAACTGGCTTAGCAAGCGGCGGGAGTACGCGCGGACCGTACCCGAGACCGAGAGCGGGATCGGCCCGATGGACGACGCCGGCTTCACCAAGTGCGAGCGGTGCGGGCAGCCGATCTACGAGAAAGACCTGCTGGCCCGCTTCAACGTGTGCCCCCACTGCGAGTTCCACTATCCTCTGCCCGCGCCCGAGCGGATCCGGCTCCTCACCGACACCGGGAGCTTCGAGGAGCGCGACCGGGACATGGCGGCGGGGGACCCTCTGGGCTTCGCGGGGTACGAAGAGCGGCTCTCGCGGGCGAGAAAGAATACCGGGCTCTCCGACGCCATCCTGAGCGGGGTGGGGAAGATCGGGGGCCGGCCCGTGGCGCTCGCGGTCATGGACTTCCGGTTCATAGGGGGGTCGATGGGGAGCGTGGTCGGCGAGCGGGTCGCCCGGACCGTCGAGAACGCTTACGCGGAGGGACTCCCGCTCGTGGTCGTCTCGGCGTCGGGGGGGGCCAGAATGTACGAGGGCGTCTACTCGCTGATGCAGCTGGCCAAGACTAGCGTCGCACTCTCGGGGTACATGGACGGTTCGCTGCCCTACGTCTCGGTCCTGACCGACCCCACCTTCGGCGGGGTGACCGCTTCGTTCGCCACCGCAGCGGACGTGATCATCGCGGAGCCGGGGGCGAGGATCGGGTTCGCGGGGGCCAGGGTGATCGAGCAGACCACGCGCGAGAGGCTGCCTGAGGGCTTCCAGACCGCAGAGTTCCAGCGGGATCACGGGATGGTGGACAGGATAGTGCACCGTCTCGCGCTCAAGGGCGACCTCGACAGGCTGCTGGGGTTCCTCTCGTGATCCTGGAGTTCGAGCGCCCCATAAGGGACCTCGAGGAGAGGATCGCCGAGCTGCACCGGCTCGCCGGTCCGAGCGCGGGGTTGCAGGCGGAGATCTCACGCCTCGAAGGCGCGCTCGAGGCCGCGAAGCGCCGGATCTACGCGAACCTCTCCCCGTACCAGCGCGTGCAGGTAGCGCGCCACCCTGACCGCCCGAACTTCCGCGCCTACCGCGACGGGCTCTCGGACGACTTCTACGAGCTCTCCGGCGACCGCTTCTTCGGCGACGACCCCGCGGTGCGCGGGGGCCTCGCGAGGCTCAAGCGCGGAGGCCACAACGTGGTCCTCCTCGGCCACGACAAGGGCGGCGATACCAGGAGCCGGGTGAAGGGAAACTTCGGCATGGCCCACCCTGAGGGCTACCGCAAGGTCAAGAGGCTCTACGAGCTCGCCGGGCGCTTCGGGTTGCCCATAGTCGTGCTCGTGGACACGCCCGGGGCCTACGCCGGGCGCACGGGCGAGGAGAGGGGCCAGGCGTGGGCCATCTCCGCAGACCTCATGGCGCTCGCGAGAGCCCCCGTCCCCGTCATCTCCGTGATCATCGGCGAGGGAGGCTCGGGTGGCGCCCTCGCGATGTGCGTCGCCGACTACGTCGGGATGCTCGAGAACTCCTACCTCTCGGTCATAGCCCCCGAGGCTTGCGCCTCCATAATCTTCCGCGATCCGGGCCGCGCCGCCGAGGCCGCGGAGGCCCTCAAGCTGACCGCCAGAGACCTCAAGCAGCACGGCATAGTGGACGAGGTCCTCCCGGAGCCTCTGGGCGGCGCCCACAAGGAGCCGAAGGTCGCCATCGGGGAAGTCGGCGACGCCCTCGACCGCGTCATCGCCGGCCTCTCGGAGGCCGAGCCCGAAGCCCTGATCGGGGCCCGCCACGAGCGCTACCGTCGCATCGGCACGCACGCCGCGGGGGACGCCGGCTAGCTCCCCGGCGGCTTCCTCACCTCTTCAGAGCCAGCACCACCGCCAGGAGGACCGTCACCAGCGCAGCGAGGGCGAAGACGAGCGCGGCTCGCCGGCCGTAGAACACGAGCGCCGCGTAGGTGGCGCCGAGCAGGGCGAGGGTTACCGCGTAGGCGGCCATCCACGCCGGGGAGCGCACGTTGTGATCGCCTCGCGATGACCCGGCCCTGTTCCTAGCCGAAGAAGGTCCGGAGGGCCTCGTACAGGTCGTCGGGGACGGTCTTGGTCTCGGCCGTGGCCTCGTCGAGGGAGACGGTGACGACGTCGTTGCCCCTGAGCGCGACCATCTGGCCCCACTCGCCGTTCTTGACGGCCTCGGCCGCCCTGAGGCCGTAGCGGGTGGAGAGGATGCGGTCGAAGGCGGTGGGGGTGCCGCCGCGCTGCAGGTGGCCGAGGACGACGTGGCGGGTGTCTATGCCGGTGCGCTCCTTGAGCTCGCCGGCCAGACCTTCGCCGACGCCGCCGAGGCGGACGTGGCCGAACTCGTCCTTCTCTTCGGTCTGGGTCACGAAGTCCTCGCTGAAGGTGACGCCCTCGCTAACGGCGACTATACCCCACCTGTCTCCGCGCTCGGCGCGCTTCTTGAAGAGGTCGGTGATCGCCTCGAGGTCCGGCTCTACCTCCGGGATCAGGGTCACGTTCGCGGCCGAGGCGAGGCCGGCGCCCCAGGTGATCCAACCCGCATGTCGCCCCATCACCTCGACGACGATGATCCTCTCGTGGCTCTTCGCGGTGGTCCTTATGCGGTCTATAGCCTCGGTGGCTATGGAGACGGCGGTGTCGTAGCCGAAGGTGGTGTCGGTGGCCGAGAGGTCGTTGTCTATGGTCTTGGGGCACCCGATAACCCGGGTCCCGAAGTCGTCGTGGAGGCGCTTGGCTACCCCCAGGGTGTCGTCGCCGCCGATGGCGACGAGGGCGTCGATGCCGAACTCCTCGAGGTTGTCCACTACCTTCTGGGCGTCGCCCTCGTTCTTGTAGGGGTTGGTGCGGGAGGAGAGGAGCATCGTGCCGCCCTCCTGCAGGATGTACCGGACGTCGTCCACCTGTAGAGGCTGCACCGAGTCCGATTCGGGGTCGAGAAGCCCCTTCCAGCCGCGCCTGATGCCGGCTACCTCGTAGCCGTAGTCCTCGATGCACTTCATGGTTACGGCCCGGATCACGCCGTTCAACCCCGGCGCGTCCCCGCCGCCCGTCAACATCCCGACCCTGCGTACCTCGGCCATGTTCTCTCCTCTCCGATCCTCCGAAAAATCCAGTCTAGCAAACCCTCTTTCCGGTTCTACCCGATCCAGACGCAGCCCAAGACCCGTTCCCGAACCCGTGGGGGGAAATTTCCCGGCCAGGTCGGGAACCCGCCCGATGCGGCGGGAAGGGACCGCGCCGTAGAGTAGCCACAACGGTGAAATGGACCCGGAGAACCGGGCCGAGAGAAAGGAGTCGACTGTGGAAAGTGCGATGACGTTACCCGCAGAGCAGGAGGAGAAGGAGGATCGCGGCTCGCCGATGGCGTACGTCCGGCGCGGCGGGCTCCTGGCGGTCGTCGGCGGCGCCTCCATGGTCCTGGTGCCGTTCTTGCACCCCGAGAGCCCGCAGAGCGCATCCTGGGTACCGATGCACCTGGCGTACTTCGCCACGCTCATGGTCATCTTGCTTGGGCTGGTCGGGATCTTCGCCTACCAGATCGGGCGCGCCGGAAGGCTGGGCGTGGCCGGCTTTCTGGGGGCGTTCTTCGGCACGGCCATGGCGCTTCTCGAGGGACGCGAGCACCTCTTCTCCCACACCTTCGGCCAGGGGACGCCTGAGGGGCTCTGGCAGTTGATGGCTACCGCCCTCGTCTTCAGCGTCGGCTACGTCTTGCTTGGTATCGCCGTCGCCAGGGCCGGCGTGCTGCCGCGCGGCGCGGGCATCCTGCTCGCCGCCGGCGCCCCGCTCGTGGCGTTCGCGCCCCCGATAGGGGTGCAGTCGGTGATCATCGTCGGACACACGCTCTTCGGGGTCGGTCTTGCCTGGGCTGGCTACGCGCTCTTCACTGAGCGGCGCAACGAGCAACGCGACCAGCAGGTGGCGCACCCTCAGCCCGCCGTCAGGTAGGAGTGGTAAGGCGGAGGGGCGCGAGGAAGGCGTCCCTCCTCATCAGTAGAGAGAAGGGGCTACCGGCACGCTGCAGTAGAATACGGCTCGGGCGGACGAGACCGGGGCTCGTTCGCAGAGGTACGGAGGAGTAGAAGGTGAACCTCGATCAGGCATCGGCGCGAGCGTTGTGGGGGAGGCGGCCGTGAACGCCCGCGTCGCCGCGTGGCTGGCCCCTCTTGTCGGCGCTCTGGGGCTCGTACTCTCTGTCGCCGGCGTGGTCCTGGTACCCCTCAACGGCGGTGATATCGGCTCGGCGGTCACGACGGGATCGGCGATCCTGGGGGTCGCTTTCTCGGTCGTGGGGGCCGTGATCGTTGCCCGGCGGCCCGAGAACCTGGTGGGCCGGCTCCTCTTGCTCGGCGGTCTCTTCAACAGCCTGAACGCCTACTCCTCGCAGTACCCCGAGTACGCGATGCTCACGGAGCCGGGCCTCTGGCCCCTCGGGCCCTTCTTCGCGTGGCTGCAGACCTGGGTCTTCGCCCCAGGCCTCGCCGCCTCCTTCCCGCTCACGCTCCTGCTCTTCCCGACGGGACGCCTGCCTTCGCCTCGCTGGCAGCCTCTCGTGTGGCTGATCGCCGCGGGCCTCGCGCTGGCGATCTTGCCGATGGCGGTGGCGGCGTGGCCGCTCAGGGGACCGGCCCTGGTGAGCGACAACCTCTGGACCGCGGGCGTCGTAGGTGGTCCCGTGGTGACGATGCAGCGCGCGGGCGTGGCGCTACTCGGCACTTGCGTGCTCGCCTCGGTGGTCGCCGTCGGCCTGCGGTTCCGCCGGTCCGCTGGCGAGGAGCGCCAGCAGCTCAAGTGGCTCGTCTACGCGGGTGTCCTCACCTTCTTCGTGCTCATCACCTCGTCGCCCGCCGTGCCTCTCGATCTGCCCGAGACCGTCGCCATCCTGGCCCTCCTCTGCCTGCCGAGCATACCCGTCGCGGTTGGCATAGCGATCCTGCGCAACAGGCTCTACGACATAGACCTCGTCATAAACCGCACCCTCGTCTACGGCGCACTGACCGCCTGCGTGGTCGGCATCTACGTGGTGGTGGTCGGATACCTAGGCGCGCTCTTCAGCACCGGCGGCAACGTCGTCATCTCGCTCGCGGCGACCGGGGTCGTCGCGGTGCTCTTCCAGCCGCTGCGCGAGCGGTTGCAGCGCGCCGTCAACCGCCTGATGTACGGGGAGCGGGACGAGCCCTACGCGGTGCTCACGCGCCTCGGCGAGCGCCTGGAGGCCACGGTCGAGCCGAGGGCAGTGTTGCCGGCGGTGGTCGAGACCGTCGCGCAGGCCCTGAAGGTTCCGCACGCGGCTATCGAGCTGAGGCGGGAGGGTGGCTACGAGACGGCGGCGGAGTACGGCATGCCCTCCGGCGAGCCGCTCGTGCTGGCCCTGACCTACCAGAACGAGGCAGTCGGCCGGCTCGTGCTCTCCCGCAGGACGAAGGGGGAATCTTTCACGAAGTCCGACCTGCGGCTGCTCGAGGACCTCGCCCGCCAGGTCGGCGTCGCCGCCCACGCCGTCAGGCTCACCGCGGACCTCCAGCGCTCGCGCGAGCGCCTCGTGACGGCTCGCGAGGAGGAGAGGCGTCGCCTCAGGCGCGACCTGCACGACGGCGTCGGTCCCCAGCTCGCCGCCCTCACGCTCAAGATCGAGACAGCCCGCAACCGCCTCGCCCACGACCCGGACGCCGACGTCCTGCTCTCCGACCTCGCGAAGCGCGCCAGGGACGCCGTGGCCGACGTGCGCCGCGCGGTGCACGCCCTCCGCCCCCCGACGCTCGACGAGCTCGGCCTCGTGCCTGCCCTGCGCGAGACGGCGGCGCAGTACGAAGCGGACGGCCTCAGCGTCTCCGTGGAGTCCCCCGAGGAGATCTCGGCGCTTCCGGCAGCGGTCGAGGTGGCCGCCTACCGCATCGCTCAGGAGGCGATGACCAACGCCGTGCGCCACGCCGGGGCGAGCAGGTGCCAGGTGCGCTTCGACCTCGACGAGGGGGCAGGGCTCTTGCGCCTCGAGATCAGCGACGACGGGCGCGGGATCGGCGAGGACCGCGGCGTGGGCGTCGGCCTCTCGTCCATGCGCGAGCGGGCCGAGGAGCTCGGCGGGACGTGTGTGGTCGAGCCCGTACCGGGGGGCGGTACCCGCGTGCGTGCCGAGCTGCCGTGGCGGATAGAACGGGAGCCCGATGCCTGAGACCTCGAAGATCCGGGTCCTCATAGCCGACGACCATCCACTCTTTCGCGACGGGATGCACGGGCTGCTCGACTCGGTCGAGGAGACCGAGGTGGTGGGGGAGGCCGCGAGCGGCGAGGAGGCCGTGGCGCTCGCGAGGGAGGTGCGGCCAGACGTGATCCTGATGGACCTCAACATGCCGGGGATGAACGGGATCGCGGCCACCCGCGAGGTGTTGAGCGGCGACCCGAACGTCGGCGTCCTCGTCGTCACGATGCTGGAAGACGACGACTCGGTCTTCGCCGCCATGCGGGCCGGGGCCTCGGGCTACGTGCTCAAAGGCGCGGAGCAAGCCGAGATGCTGCGCGCCATCCGGGCGGTCGCCAACGGCGAGGCCATCTTCGGCCCCGGCGTCGCCAGGCGGGTGATGGGCCTCTTCTCCGCGCCGAAGCCCGCCGCGCCGCAGGCGTTCCCCGAGCTCAGCGAACGGGAGCGCGAGATCCTGGAGCTCCTCGCGCAGGGACGCAGCAACCCGGAGATAGCAGGCGATCTCTTCCTCAGCCTCAAGACCGTCCAGAACCACGTCTCCAACATCTTCAGGAAGCTGCAGGTGGCCGACCGTGCACAGGCCGTGATCCGCGCCAGAGAAGCCGGGCTGGGGGAGGACCGGACGCCCTCGTAAAATCCCGCTCCCGGTGGGGTATATTACCTACCCGTGGTACGCGTGCTCTTCGTCTGCATGGGAAACATCTGCCGATCGCCGATCGCGCAGGGCGTCTTCGAGAACGTGCTGCGGCGCGAGGGCCTCGAGGGCGAGGTCTTCGTGGACTCCGCCGGGACGGGCGCCTGGCACGTCGGCAGCCCGCCGGACGAGCGCGCGCAGCGCAGCGCGGGGTTGCGCGGGCTCGACCTCAGCGCCCAGCGCGCGCGCAGGATCTCCCCCGAAGACTGCAACACCTTCGACTACATCCTCACCATGGACGAGGACAATTACCACGCGGTCTCCTCTCTCTGTCGCGGGAGCGCGGTGGTCCGGCCCTTCCTGGACTTCGCCGCCGACTCCCCGGAAAGGGAGGTCCCAGACCCCTACTACGGTGGTCCCGATGGCTTCGAGCACGTCCTGGATCTGGTGGAAGAGGCCTCCGAGGGCCTGATCGAGGACATCCGAGGTCGGCACCTCTCCCAGCGTACCTGAGGCTCGGTAACCCGTAGCATAAGGCGGCAGCTTCGTCATCCCGGTCTGTTGTGCGTTCCAAAGGCGGGACGCCGCGGGCCGCTGACCGTGACGTGTTCGGTAAGGGCCAATCTCGGTTCCAGGGTCTATTCGCTAGGCCTTCCAGAAGAAGGTGGTTAGAGGGTCTGCTAACCGGCTCGCCGATCGACGGTTGCTCTCAGTATCGTCCATCCCGCCACCCCCGCGAGCAGCGAGGCCGCCAGGATGCCCAGCTTGGCCGCCTCCACCAGCGCGGCGTCCGAGAAGGCCAGGTCCGTGATGAAGAGCGACATGGTGAAGCCGATCCCGGCCAGCCAGCTTGCCCCGTACACGTGGCGCCAGCCTATTCCTGCTGGCAGCTCGGCGGCGCCGCTCTTCACCGCGAGCCACGCGAAGAGAGTTACGCCGAGCTGCTTGCCTATGACCAGCCCCAACACTATCCCGAGGACGACCGGGTTCGTCAGCGCCCCGGCGATGGTGCCGCCGAGCGGCACGCCCGCGTTGGCTAGGGCGAAGAGCGGCACGACGGCGAAGGCCACCCACGGGTGCAGGGCGTGTTCCAGCTCGTGCAGGGGTGGCTCCAGCCTGTAGGTGGCGTGGTTGAGCGCGTGCAGGGCGGCCTGGCGCTCCTCGTTGGAGAGGACGTTCTCACCCTTCTCCCCGGCCTCCTCGAAGCGGTCGAGTATGTACCTGCCGCGCTCGAGGAACGCGCCGGGGTTGATGAAGGAGCTCGCCGGCACGGTGAGCGCCAGCAAGACCCCGGCTACGGTGGCGTGGATCCCGGATAGTAGGAAGCACGACCACAGGCCTACCCCCAGCACGGCGTAGACCAGCGTCCTGCCGACGCCCAGCAGGTTAGCAGCCACCAGCGCGGCGAAGAAGAGTCCTCCGATCGCGAGGGCTCCCCAGGAGACGTCGGAGGTGTAGAAGAGAGCGATGACCAGCACCGCCACTATGTCGTCCACTATGGCCAGCGCCGTAAGGAACACCTTTAGCCCCACTGGCGCTCGCCCCCCAAGCAGGGCGAGTACCCCGAGGGCGAAGGCTATGTCGGTGGCCATGGGTATACCCCAACCTGCGGCGCCCTCCGTGCCCGCGTTGAGGGCGAGGTAGATCAGGGCGGGCACCACCGCCCCGCCGAGGGCGGCGGCCACCGGTAGCGCCGCGCCGCGCACGGAGGAGAGCTCGCCCACCAGCAGCTCGCGCTTGATCTCCAGCCCCACGACGAGGAAGAAGATGGCCATCAGTCCGTCGTTTATCCAGTGGGTAAGGTCCTTGGATATCGAGAAGTCGCCCACCCCGATGGTGAGCTTCGTGTGCCACAACGCGGCGTAGCTCTCAGCCCACGGCGAGTTGGCCCACGCGAGAGCGCTCACCGCGGCGGCGATCAGGAGAATGCCGCCGGAGGACTGCTTTTGGGCGAAGTCCTGGAAGGGGCGCACGATCCTCTCCGCCGGCGGCTGCTCGCGCACTCTGCCCACGTAGCACCTTATACCCGCGGGCGCTACCCGAGAACCACTAGTAGCGGCGGTCTCGGGTACCCTCCTTGCGAAGTACAGACTCACATTAGTTCTTCGCCGCAGACCACGGCGCAGGTCCGCGCTTCCCCTTGATCCCGTACCCTTTCCTGTACTTGCGGACTACGACGAGCAGCATCGTTGCGTAGGACACCGCCACGGATAAACCAAGAACGAAGACCCTGCGAAAGCTCAGCGCGAACCCGCATGACCTAGAGATTGTCCCGCGTACTCTCGCCGCTCTAGGTCCTGTGCTCGTTAGCATCCCTTCTATCCTCCCCCCTGATTGGCCGATGAGGCTCACCGTGGTCCCCTGCGGGGTCCGGCCTTCCACGCCCGGACGTGTCTGACGGACCGGTTTCGGGCGGGGGCAGCATCTCGATGCCGTACCGCGGGGCGGCCGCGAGGAGCCTCTCGATCTCTTCCTGGCCGACGGGCGGGGCAGCGGATACGTCCGTCGCCTCCTCTCCCACCTCCTCGAAGAAATCCTCGATGCCGGCCGGCGCGACGAACGCGAGCATCCTGGCCGGCGTGGTTCCCACGTTCCTGAAAGAGTGGGGGACGTTCCTCGGTCCGTAGACGACCGATCCGGCGCCGGCCCGGATGGTGCGCTCACCGACAGAAAACTCGTACTCCCCCTCCACCACGCAGAAGACCTCGTCCTCGCGGCGGTGGACGTGGGGTGGCGGCCCGCCACCCGGCGGGGTGACGTCCTCGCCGAGTACGAACGCGCCGCCGGTGTCTTCGCCGACCACCTTGAACGTGACCAGGTCCCCGGCTACCCAGAGTGACCGCCCCACCCCCGGTGCGACGTGCCTGACCCGGTCCTGCGCCTCCATCGCTTCCTCCTTCCTCTCGGCGGCCTGTTTGGTAGACTCCAAGGTAACGGCGGGCACGAGGACCGCCCACCCCAGAAACCTGGGGTTTTGGGAAACCGCTCGTACTTCGGCGGGAGCTTGAGGGTCGTGAGCGAGAGTTCTTTGGCGATGGACCGGGCCTTCTCGGAGGTAAAGCGCCTTTGCTACGCCGGGCTCGACGAGAAGGCGTTGCTCAGGGAGGCGGCCGAACGGACGCGGCGGGCGGTGCCCCTCGAGCTGTACTGCATGCTCACCAACGACCCTTCGAGCGGGCTGGTCACGATGGCAGTCCTCTCGGACCCGGAGTACGGCGCGGTGGCGCGTCACGCGCTAGAGCAAGTCCAGTTCGAGGACGAGGTGGCCCCCTTCGGCTGGATGGTCGAGAGGCGCCTGGCAGCCCTGACCCTCTCGGAGAGCACCGGGGGCAAACCCGAGCGCGCGCTACGCTACCGGGAGGTGATGGTCCCCCTGGGCGTAGAGCACGAGGTGCGCGGCGTCTTCGCCCTGGACGGAGAGTTGTGGGGCTCAGTGAGCGCGATGCGCGAGCCCGCGAGCCCGGACTTCGACGCCCGTGAGGTCGCGTTCTTCCGCCGCGTGGCCCCCCACCTGGCCGCGGGGCTCAAGGCGGCGGTACTCCGCTCGGAGGCCCTGGCAGAACCCGACGGGGACGGCTCCCCAGGGGTGCTGGTCCTCGACCGGGCGGGGCGGGTGGTCCAATACACGGCTGCCGCCGAACGCTGGCTCCGGGAGCTCGGGGATCTCGGCCCCGGTTGGCGATATGGCGTAGGGTTGCCTGCGGCGGTCCTCTCGGTCAGGGGCGCGCTCAAACGGACACTGGGGCAGGCAACGGAGCGGGAAAGCGGCAGTGTACTGCGCCTCTTGGTACGGGGACGCTCGGGACGGTGGCTTGCGCTGCACGGCGCGTGGACGGAACCCAACGCGGGTCGTGGAAGCGAGACGGTTGTCGTCATAGAGGCCGCCGGCCCGCGCGAGGTGGCCTGGCTCAGGACCTCCGCCTACGGGCTGACGAAGCGGGAGCGGGAGGTGGTGGACCTCGTCGTGCGCGGAGCCTCCACCAGAGAAATCTCCCGCGCCCTCTACATCTCCGAGCACACCGTTCAGGAACACCTTTCGAACGTTTTCGAGAAGGTGGGCGAGCGGGGACGGCGCGCCCTGGTGAGAAGACTCTACCTGGACGGCCTGGCCTGAGGGAAGCCTGGCAACTTTCAAGCACAGTCCGTAGCCCTTTCAGTTTGCCGGCATGCACTCTCGTGTTCTCGTTCAAGCGAACTTTCGAGAGTAAGTTGGCCTAGGCACCCCAGGTTCCGCCCAGCGCCGGATAACCCCAGCGAAGCTAAAATGCCCTTATGAGGCGCGCGACGGAGGCGACTATCTCGTGGAGGCCGGTCGACTTGGGCATCGTCTCGTCGGCCCCCGCGGCGAGCGCTCGGGAGAGATCCTGATCGGCGCTCAGCACCAACACCCGCGTACCGGGTCTTCGAGTCTTGATCTCCCTAACGACCTCGGTGCCGTCCCCGTCGGGTAGCATAAGGTCTACCACCGCCAAGTCGAAGGGGCCGTCGGGCTCCGCCGAGACGAGCCGCATGCCCTCGGCGACCGAGGTGGCTTGCGAGAAGCACAGGATGGCTCCGCCGCCGAGGGCGACTCGGAGCACGCGTTCCAAGGCCTCGGTAAACAGCTTGTGGTCTTCCACGATCAGGATGTTCGTCACGAGCACGGTGACTGTACCTCCTCACTTCCGCCCGGCTTGTTGGGACGCGGCGCAGAAGCGCACGTCTGAGCGCACCCCAACGCCTGGAACCGAGATCAGACCGGTTGTGGACCGGCGACTAGCGGCCCGAGGGCGGGGACCTACCGAGGGATTCTTGTGCGAAAAGGTCGTCTTTCGGGGGTTGTGGTTCGCCAGACAGCACCGGCTTGCGTTCCACGTTCTCGAGGAGAGCCATCGCACTCGCGATCGGTGCGATTAGGGAGCTAAGGACCCTGTCGATGCCTATCTTGGATAGCAGGATGCCCCTCAGGCGTTTAGGACCCGGCCAGGAATCCTGTCCTCCGTCCGCGCCCGCGTTCCCACCGAATTGCTCCGAGGAGTGCTGCTCCGAGAAAGAGGGCTCCGCCGGGAGAATGAGCGGGTACGAGGAGCCAACAGTAGCTTGCTTGGCGATGAGGAAGGCACCCGGCACGCTCAGCGCAACGACCAGGTAGAGGGCGGGGAGTAACGAATAGAGGACAAACGATCTGCTGCCCCGCGGTGGACGGCCTACGACAAGAGGGCGCACAACGTGGGTGGTCGACCTCGCAGAAGGCCACCACCGTGGGGCCGAGAACCTCGCGTTAGAATGAAGCTCGCAAAGTCCTCCGCGGATCAGAATTGGTGTTCCTGCCATCCAACAGACAATGTGCCCCAGGATGGGTGCCGAGTCAAACCCCCCAAGAACGTTTCTCTCAAGGCCAAGTATGCCGGGCGGCTCCTGCTGCGAGGGGGCTAAGCCGCGAATCAACGAAACCAGCGACCTTTCCCTGGACCGAATCACCGCTACTGACGAGAGGTAGTGTGAGCCCCACCACCACGGCGACCGCCACCGCGTCCGAGATCAAAGAACATACTCTAGTCACGCAACTTTGCGGAAGGGTCTCCTCTGAGTTCAGCTTCCGTAAGCGCCGGTGGAAGTCCTACTCGCGGCGAGGGGCGAGAGAGGTGACGCTTCCACCACCCGTCGACCTCCACGTTTAGGGAATCGAGGAAGGTTTTGAGGGCATGTGACGCCCTTCGCTGCGGGTTGTAGACGCGGCGGTGAGACGCGGGTTCGGCCGAAATTGCTCCCGCGCGGGGCGGAGGCTTGGCGCGGGCTCACGTGTTGCTTCTCGGCACGATCCGGAACATGGGGAAGCGTGGCGCCAACCGCTCGAACTCCGCGAGCGGCGCGTCCTCGTCGATCGACACGTGCGCGCTGGCGTTCGACGCCCGCTTCAAGTAAGCCTTCAGCACAGGCGCTCGCAGATCCGGCGCGACCACTTCTTGCAGGCGCACCTCCTCGCGACGCCCATGACGCAAGGCGGCCTCGCCTCCCGCCGCCCTCACGTTCCCCACCCAGTTTGTATTCTCTCCGAGCATGGAAACGAGGTAACGCTCAGCGCCGACATCGGCCACGACGAGTGGCATGCTGACGATACGCCCCGACCGTCGGCCCGGCACCTCCAGGGCTACCAGGTACTCCGGACCGACCCCGCGCGCAGACCTCCGCGGTGGCCCGGTCGAGGAGGCGAGCCACCCGCTTGGGACGTCCGCCGGCGTAGAACCATCGCTGCAAACCCATCGTAGACCTCCAAAGTAGCGGGTTATCCCGATCGCGCCGATCCCTTTCTGCGGCCGCCCGGCGTCAGCTCCGAGCGAAGGACTGCCTCCCTAGGCCCGGTTAGCCATCGGTGCCCGACCCGGCGTGCTTGGCCGGGGCACGCTCCGCCCACGCCCGAAAGCCGAGGTAGCCGAGCCCGATCAGGAGCAGCACCGGGCCCAGGTTCGAGAGCAGGTTGACGGCCAGGTTGCTCGCCGGTCCGCCCGGCGCGATGACGAAGTTCCCCACCAAGACCCAGAGCGCCGAGGCGAGCAGCACGTACCCGACCCACCGCGGCCGCATCCGCCCCCTCACGAACGGGACCGCGAAGAGCACGGCTCCCAAGAGCCAGGCGAGCATCCAGAGGGCGAAGGCCACGACGAACCCCAAGGGGGCGGGCGACGAGCCGGCGACGAGCCGGGGCGCCTGGTCGGCCAGCCACGGCACCACGAGCGCGCCGTAGAGGCTCAGGAACAGGCCGAAAAAGGTCCACGACACCTCGATCAGCGCGAACCCGACCAGTCCGGGCAGCCCGCCCTGTCCGGCCATCCGGGCGTAGACGGCGGGCAGCCCCAGGAGCACCAGCGCGGCGCCCAGGGCGCCGAGAGCGTTGACCGGCACCCAAAGGCCCGCCTGCGCCGAGACAGCCGGGTCCACGCCCGCGGTGAGCACGGCCCTCAATACGACGTGCAAGACGAACGCGACGGCGCCGACGAAGAGGCCAAGGCCGCCGATCCGGAAGAGCCGCGCGCCAGTCACCGTCCGTCGAGGGTGCGAGCCACCAGGTCGGGGCGCCCGCCGCCGTGGAATCACATCTTCATTCACGCCCATCGTCGTCCTCCTCTCTCGGCGCGAGGGGCGAAGACACCCACCCCCGTGCTCTTACGCCGTACCTGTACAATGTACAGGTACGAAGATTACCTGTACGTTGTACAATTGTCAAGAGATGGCTCGGAAAGGTCGCCAGAACGCTCCTAACAGGGTCACCCTTACTCCTCGGACGGTGGTCGAGGGGGCGCTCTCGCTCGCCGAGTCAGAAGGGCTCGAGGCGGTCACGATCCGGAGGTTGGCCACGCGTCTGGGCGTTACGCCCATGGCGCTCTACTGGCACTTTCGCAGCAAGGGCGAGCTGCTGGATGGCATGGCCGCCAGGATCTTCGAGGAGGTCGACCTGTCGGTGGATGCCTCTGCGAGGTGGCAGGAACAGCTGAGGGCGCTGTTGGGTTCGATGCTCGGCGTGCTGCGGGCCCATCCCTCCACTGCGATCCTCCTCTCCACCCGCACCGCCTCCTCCGAGGGGAGCCTTCGCGCGACCGAGGTCACGCTGGACATCCTCCGGCGCGGAGGATTCTCGCCGACGGAGGCGACGCAGATCGCGCGTCACGCGATTAGCACCGTCGTCAACCTCGTCAGTGGGGAGCCCGGGGTGGTCGCCCGGGAAGAATCCGAGGAGCTGCTGGACGCCCGACGGCGTGCCCGACTCTACCTGGAGTCGTTGCCGCCCGAACGCTACCCGCGGCTCGTGGAGGCCGCGGTACCCTTGAGCGAGGGCGTGGACCCGGACGCCTACTTCGCCTTCGGCCTAGATCTGCTTCTCGCCGGCATCGAGGCGATGGCGGTGCGTAAGCGCTAAGGGCTAGGTCTGTAACCGGGTGAGTAAGACGCCGATCTGAGACGCCGCACTACCGAACCTGCAATTACACATCACTCGTCTTGGAACAAGAACGCCACGGCGCGACCCGGCACCACCGGCGCGAAGCAGGGAGGGCGCCCTGGCCGACTCACTGGCGCCGCCCGCCGCGCGCGGACGTCTGCGGTTAACAGCTCCCCTCACGGGCCGGCGACGCGGCGGGCATTGAAGCGTCTTCGTGGCTCACAACAAGCGTTGCCGGATTACCCGCGCGGCAAGCACAACCGGAAGGTCGCTCCCCCGCCTTCCGTATTCTCGACCGCGAGTTCGCCGCTCTGGGCGCGGGCGAGGCCGCGGGCGAGGTCGCGGGCGATCGCGAGCCCGAGACCTGTTCCCCCGCCCGCCTGGCCCCGAGACCGGGCGGCTTGGGTCCTGTAGAAGCGATCGAAGACTCGGGAGAGGTGCTCCGGCGCGATACCGGGCCCGCTGTCGGTCACGCTCGCCTCTACCCAGCGGTCGCGCAACGTGCCTCTCACGACTATGCGACCCCCTGGCGGCGTAAACCTCACAGCGTTGTCCAAGAGGACGGCGAGGATCTGCTCCGTTCGCTTCGCGTCGCCGAGAGCCGGGAGCTCTCCGGGTGCTTCGACTTCGAGCACACGTTCTTGCCTGCCGCTTGCCTTCAGCGCGGCGGTGAGCGAGGCCGATCGCGCCGAGGAGGAGCGGGTGCAGGAGGCGGTGAACCGCTTCTTCATCCTGCCTATCTTCGTGCTGCTCGGCCTGACGATACCGTGGGAAGGGTGGCTGGAGCTGGGGTGGACGGGCCTGCTTCTGACCTTGGCGGCGTTGCTGCTCAGGCGGCTGCCGGCGATGCTGGCGCTGAAGCCCTTGCTGGGACGGGTGCGAGGGACGCGAGATGCGCTGTTCCTTGGCTGGTTTGGCCCCATAGGCTTCGCGGCCCTCTACTACGCCAACCTCTCTCTGTTAGCGAGGCGGGGGTAGATGAGGCTTGGGTGGTGGGTAGCCTAATCATCTGCGCCTCCATACTCGTCCACGGCCTGAGCGCAACGCCCCTAACCAGGCTCTATGGCACGCGGGCGCAAAACGGCTCTAGCGCGCGGAAGAGCTAGAAGTGGTGGCAGCGACGACACCCCGCCCTGTGTGCAGCTTCTATGCCGAAGGGGGCGTGGACAGGTTTAGGATCTGTGCGTAGTGGGTATGGCTTGCTCGTCGGAGTTGAACCTTCGAGTAGGAGGTACAGGCCGATGGATAGGGTAGCCTGACATAGAGGCTCTCTGTTGTGTGTTGACCACGGCGTAACGTCGTGGTGCGGGCTAGGGTACCGGACCTCAGGACGGCCTCTAGCCCGAATTTTTGGTCCGGTAGCGTCGGGCATCCTGCCTCGCTTGAGAAAAGCCGATGAGCCCCCGAATTCTCCGCCCCAACCGTGTCTGACGACTTCCTGGCAAGAATCATAGAGGAGCACCTGGGCGAGCGGCTCCTGAGCGTCCGTCCTCTCGGGGGCGGTTGCATCGGTGAGGTCTACAGGGTCGAGCTGGAGGACGGCACGCGGCTGGTCGCGAAGGTGGACCGGGAGGGCGCCTCACACCTGGAGCGGGAGGCGTATATGCTGCGCTACCTGCGCGAGAGGACCGAGCTCCCTGTCCCGGAGGTCTTCCACGGCTCGGAGACGCTCCTCCTGATGGAGTTCGTCGAAGGAGAGAGCCGCTTCTCGGGAGGGGCCGAGCGCCACGCCGCCGAGTTGCTCGCAGGGCTGCACGGCATCAGCGCCGAGGCGTACGGCCACGAGCGGGACACGCTCATCGGGACTCTGGATCAGCCGAACCCTTGGACTGAGAGCTGGGTCGAGTTCTTCCGCGAGCAGCGGCTCCTGTATCTCGCGCGGGTCGCACACGAGGCGGGTAGGTTGCCGAACGAGGACCTGGCGAAGGTAGAGAGCCTTGCCGAGCGGCTGGAGGAGTATCTCGAAGAACCGAAGCGGCCTTCCCTGATCCACGGCGACGTGTGGAGCGCCAACGTGCTGGCGTGGGGCGACCGGATTAGCGCCTTTCTCGACCCGGCGATCTACCACGCCGACCCCGAGATCGAGCTCTCTTTCATCAGCCTCTTCAACTCCTTCGGCGGGCGCGTTTTCGAGCGCTACGAAGAGATCAGACCCATAAGACCCGGCTTTTTCGAGTTGCGTCGGGACCTCTACAATCTGTACCCGTTGCTGGTGCACGTGTACTTCTTCGGCGGTGGGTACCTGGACTCGGTGCGGGCCACCCTGCACCGCTTCGGCCTCTGATCCTCTACCGCAACAGGCGGTAGGTGCTGAGGAGGACTACCGCGTCCTCCAGCAGCGCGACGGCGGGATCTGGAAAGCCCGTAAGCTGCCCGATCCGGGCCCGCAGTTGCTCCCCGGCGTAGGCGGATGCCACCGCCGCGACGGCCCCGAGAGCCCCTCCCGTCGCCGCCCGCCGTCCCTCGGAAGCGAACAGCGCCGCGCCCACGAAGGCGCCGGAGCTCGCGCGCCCGAAGAGGGGCGGCGGCGAGGTGCGGCTCGGAGCCAGGGGGAGCTTGTCCACGATCAGCTCCCCGGCCTCGAAGAGCGTCAGCAGCCTTGAGATTCTCGAAGAACCCAGCACGGCGAAGGGTGTGGCTCCGATGCCGTCGAGGCGGCCGTTCGCTGCCGCCCGACTCAGGGCCGCGGGCGCGGCCATCGAGCGGAACCCCGCGGCTGCGCCCAGCCCCAATGCGCGCGCCGCCGCTCCCTCAGGCAAGGGCGCTCCAGACTTCGAGCTTGTTCCTGACGTGCCGGATCACCTCGTCCGTGAACTCGCTCGTGCCGGTAGCGCCGCCGAGGTCGGCGGTCCTGTGGCCGTCGAGTACTGCCTCGAAGGTAGCCTCGTAGATGGCCCTCGAGACGCGGCGCGCGTCCTCGTCGTGGAAGTAGGTCAGGAGGGCTGCCCCGGCTAGGATCATGGCTATGGGGTTGGCGACATTCTTGCCCTCGAGCGCGGGGGCCGTGCCGTGTGGGGCCTCGGCCATCACCGTCTGCGGGTTCTCGTCCTCGTCGAGCGCGATGAGGAGCGACTCCGCCCCCGCTATGGAGCCGAACATCTGCAAGACCATGTCCGAGAGACAGTCACCATCCCTGTTGAGCGTGGGGATGACGAGCGGCTCGCCGTGGGTTGTCAGGAGCAGGGCGTAGGTCGCGTCTATGAGCTGGGGGTCGTAGCGGACGTCGCGATTGTTCCCGGCGGCCCTGTCCATCTCCTCCTTGAGCATCCCCTCGTAGACGGGGGAGACGGTCCACTTCGGCCCGCCGAAGACGGTAGCGCGCATCTTGCGCGCGTGGATGAAGGCGAACTCGGCGACGCCCCGGCACACGCCGCGCGAGATCCTCTCTGTCCGGAACGCGACCTCCTCTACCCCCTCGCCATCGCGCCACTCCTCGGCCCCGTAGGCGTCGTCAACGGCCATCCGCACCACCGAGATGGGGGCGTGGATGCCCGGCAGGGGGTTGACGCCGGGGATGCGCCTGCCCGTGCGTACGATCACGGTCCCGTTTATCTCTTCTCTCAAGATCGCGTTGGGGGAGCCCACGTCCTCGGGCCCCTCGGGCGTGACGGTGGCGGCCTTGATGCCGAACCCGCACTCCTTCATCGCCGCCGCAGCCTCGTGCACTACCCCGTTATCGGTAGCCCGGCGGTTCTCCAGCGAAAGGTCGAAGCGCCTGAACTCGAGGTCCAGACCTGTCACACCCGGCTCCAGTACCCGCAGCGACTCTTCGAGCAACTCCTGGCCGGTCTGGTCGCCCTCCATTACCACGATGGTCTTGCGGTCCACTCTCGTCGCACCTCTCGGATGGTATGAACGGTCGTCCGGCCTAGTATACGACCCCGCACGCCCCGGATGAGGTAATTGCTAGCCCCGCGCGTGGCGCCGGAAGATCTGCGTTACCACCTCGAGGTACCGGCCGACGGCCGCGCGCTCCTCGTCCGTGAACCCCGCGGTCGTCTCCAATAGCTCGGCCGCGACAGGCCTGAGGTGCCGCCCGGCCTCCTCCAACCCCTCAGGCACCGGGAGCACCACCGAGCTGCGCCGATCAGCGGGGTTGGGTCGCCGCTCGACGTGCCCGGTCCGCTCGAGCCGATCGACGAGGGCCGTGATCGCCCCCGAGCTCAAACTCAACCGCCGCCCCAACTCCGTGGGGGTGAGCCCCCCGTGCGCGTGCTGCAAGTGCTCCAGAGCAGCCATCTCCGAGAGTCCTAATCCTGTCCGCCGCGCCATCGCAGCCGCAAAGGCCAGCACCTCGCCGACCTCCACCTGTAAGAGGCGTACTACCTCTTCGCTCGAATATCTTGACGTTCTTATATCTTGAATGTTAAGATTATCACTCATAAAGACAGCTTACCACGATTTCACGGAGAGTTGAAGCGGTGCGGCGAGGAGGTCCTTGGGAACCGGTTGACGGCGGCGATGGCGCGAAGGGGGCGGGCGTCGGGTGGTCCCTTGAGAGCGCAAGCTCGCGCGGCACCTCCCGACGGGTCCCTTCAACGGACGCGGCCCGTTCGCCGACAAGACGAGACAGGAGGTAAGGCATGAGCAACGGAACCTGGAGGGATGTATCGCGGCAGGCAGCGAACGTTCTGGGAGCGATCTTCCAGATCGCGGTGGCGATCTGGGTCGGGCCCGCGGTAGGACGGGTCTCCGGGGAGAACCCGACGCTCGTGGTCCCAGGCGACTACGCGTTCGTGATCTGGTCGCCCATCTTCCTTCTGGCGCTGGTCTACGCTGTGTACCAGGCCCTGCCCGCCAACCGGGAGAAGCCTCTGCTGAGGAGGATCGGTTGGTTTTCCGCCCTGGCCTACTTCTCGAACGGGGTCTGGGAGATCGTGTTCCCCGCGCGCGAGTTCGTGCTCTCCCAGTTAGTGTTCGTGGGGATCACAGGTGGCGCCGTCGCCTCGTTCGTGCTCGTACAGCGAGGAGCCGGCTCGGGCGGCCGGTTCGACCGCTGGCTCCTCGCGCCGGCCTTCGGCTGCTCGCCGGCTGGGTCACGGCGGCTTTCTTCGTCGGCCTCGTCACGGTCCTCGTGGCCACGGGGGTGCTGGGCGGTGGCATCGGAGAGGCCCTCTTCGGGGCGCTCATGCTGCTGGTCGGCGGCGCGCTCGCCTGCGCGGTCGTGCTGGCCGGGCGGAGCGGGCCGGTGCAGGGCTACCTGGCGTATGGGGGGCCGTGCTGTGGGCCCTCGCGGGGGTGGTGGCCAACCAGTACCAGGACTCCCTGATCACGAGCGCGACCGCTGTCGTCTGCGCGCTGGTCATCGCGGCCGCTCTAATCGTAGCGGTGCGCGGGCCGAACGCCAGCCGCGGTACCGGCCAGCCCTCGAGGCCAAGGGTCGTCTGAGCTCTTCGTAGAGACGCCCCGGTGGGGCGTCTCTACGTAAACAGGTCTATGAGCTGCAGGTTCTCGAACTCGGTGGCCAGCGTGGGGGAGAGCTGGGCCCTGTCCTGCGTCTCGCCCAGGGTGCTCGCCACCTCGAGGAACGCGGCGACGGGTCCGCTCGTTGGCGC
>DATACV010000089.1:0-4721 GCA_036258875.1 Rubrobacteraceae bacterium | reverse complement strand
CCGACGGCGGCAAGGTCGAGCTCGTCGGCGTTCCCTGGCCACCCTACGGCGAAGATCACCGCCGCGACCTCCAGGGCCCTCTCCTCCCCGCCGCGCGAGTAGACCAACCGGCGTCCTCCCGGGGTCTCCTCGATGCTCGTTACCCCGTCTATGCCGGTGACGAGCTCGAGGCCGCGCCGCTCGAAAGCCTCCGCCACGCCAGCCGATACCGCCTCGTCCTCTCCGGCCAGGATCCTGGGCGCCAGCTCCAGGAGCGAGACCCGCGCCCCGAACGCCGCGAAGACCGATGCGAGCTGGCAGCCCGTGGCCGCAGCGCCGACCACCGCGACCGAGCGGGGTAACTCCCCCATCGTCCACACGTCGCTGTGGGTGAGCGCGAGTTCCCCACCTCGCAGTCCGAGGCGGCGGGCGTGTCCGCCGGCGCACAGGACGAACTTCTCCGCCTCCAGGCGTCGTCCATCCCCCAGGACCAGCGAGCTCTCGCCGGCGAAGCGGGCCGCGCCCGCCCCTTCGAAGACGTCTACCCCTGCCTCCTCCAGACGCTCGAGGAGGCGCTTCTTCTCGTGCACCTCCTCGACAACGACGCGCGCCCGCTCAAGCACCCCCGGGAAGTCCACCTCGGGCGGCTCCCCCACGAGGCCGTAGCCGGCGAACTGGTGCGCGTCGCGTACCAGCCGCGCGGCGTGGGCCAGCACGCGGGTAGGGACGCAGCCGTCGTTGGTACAGGTGCCGCCCATGCGCCCGCGCTCCACGAGGGCGACCCCGGCCCCGAGTTCCCTGGCGCGTAGCGCCGCCGTCACGCCCGCGGGCCCGCCGCCCACCACGACAACCTCGTACACCGCCCCCCCTTCGACGCTCTAGCCGGACAGCTTCAAGACCGCGAGCTCGACCTGCAGCTCGTCGCCGAGGTCGCTCCCCCCCTTCAGACCGCGCTCCAGATCCAAAACCAGGGCGAGCGCCCTCTCCAGATCCTCGTCGCTCAAGCCACGCGCCTGCTCGTCGAGCTTGCGGGCGACGAACGGTGGGACTTTGAGCTCCTTCGCCACCTCACCCTGCGAGGCGCCGCGCGCGAACAGCGCCCTAGCGCGTGCCACGAGCCGGAACTGGCGACGCACCATGTACGTCAGTCGCAGCGGCGGCTCGCCCGTAGACATGAGGTCCTCGAGCAGCTCGATCGCTCTCGCCCGGTCGCCGGCTGCCAGAGCGTCGACGAACGCGAAGATGTTGGACTGCACGTCCGGAGGGCACAGGGCAACCACGTCTTCCTCGGTGGCGGGCCTGCCGGCGACGTAGAGAGCCAGCTTCTCCGTCTCGTTCGCGAGGCGCTGCTTGTCGCCGGAGCAGCGTGCGATCAGGCCCGCGGCGACGTCCTCGGGGAGCTCCAGCCCCAGGCCCCCGGCGTGGCCGACGACCCAGCTGACGAGCGCCTTGCCGGTGGGCTGCTCGAAGGTGTGAACCTCTCCCCACTTCTTCGCCGCCGCAAGCAGCCTCTCCCTCGCGCCCAGCTTCTTGCCGAGCAGCACCAGGTCGGCCTCCGGCGCTGGGTCCTCAAGGTAAGCCACTATCACGGCCTTCTGGGCAGCGTTCCAGGCGTCGAGGTTCTTCACGACGACGAACGGCCCCTCCCCGAAAAGGGAGTACGAGTTACAGGCGGAGACTACCGCCTCGGGAGCCGTCTCGGAGGCATCGTAGGATTCGGCGTTGCGGCCCCGGCGCAGCTTCTCCACGCCGCGGGCCTTGCGCTCTTCGTCGTCGCCCAGAAGCAGGTAAACGGCCACGAAGCTATTGTAAACGTCCGCGGCCCCGAAAAAATCGGATGATCTCGCGGTGGCTCGGGCGTCCCGCCGGTGCCGGTAGGGTGCTCCCTCGCTAGAGGCCGCCGGCTCCGACCAAGACGAGCCACAGGATCGACCAGAGGACGAGGACTGCCGCCCACAAGGGCGCCTGCTTCTCGGAGAGGGCGTTGCCCGAGAGCGCCGCGGGCACGCAGCCCGCGTAGAAGAGCGCCACGAGGAGGAGCGTTACGCCCGGCGTCGTTACGGCGGCGAAGGGGAAGGCTGAGGCTACCTGAGCAATCCATACCAGAAGGGTGACCAGGAAGCCGTTCGAGGCGTTCAGCGGGTAGGCGAGCGCGGGCGCGACGTTGCCAATTACGGAGCCGAGCAACCCGAGGGTCAGGATCGGGCCGGAGAGCGGCACGGCGACGAGGTTGGTGAGGGCCCCGACCACCGACACCTCGTCGAAGCTCGCCGCTACTATCGGGGCGGTAGCGACCTGGGCCGCCAGAGAGACCGAGAGCAGGTTCGAGAGTGCCTGCGGCGGCCTGTTGAAGGGCCTGAGTAGGGTTTGCTCAACGAGGGACTTCAACGGCTTCTTGAGCAGCAGGATGCCGAAGACGGCAGCGACGGAGAGCTGGAAGCCCGCGTTGTAGACGAGCAGCGGGTTGTAGGCAAGGACGCAGGCGAGCATCGTCATCATGAAGTGCAGGGGTGAGATCTGGCGCCCGAGGAGGCCGGCGGCGAGGACGAAGGAGGCGACCACCCCGGCCCGGATCGCCGACGGGGGCGCGCCCGCGACGAGGATGTACAGCCAGATCAGGGCCAGCGTCGTGAGGGTGCGCGCGGCAGCCGGCACAGCGAACGCCCGCAGCGCGAAGTAGACCACGGCCGCGAGCACCGCGACGTGCTGCCCAGATATTGCGAGCACGTGGGTTATGCCGCTGCGCTGGAAATCCTCCTCCAACTCCTCCGGTATGAGCGAGCGGTCCCCGAGGACCATCCCGCGCACGACGGCCGCCTCCCGTGGGTGCAGCCCGTAACCGAGCGCCACGTCGGTGCGGCGGTGGACGCGCCCGATCCAGCCCATATCCCCGTCCACCGGCCACACGCTCGTCGCCTCGACGACCGCGGAGACGTTCTTGGTGGCAAGATACTTCGCGTAGTCGAAGCCGTCCTCGCCGGTCTCGGGGCGTGAGATATCTCCGTCCACCCGCACCCGGTCGCCCACCCCGACGCTGAGGTCTCCGGCGAATACCTCGACCCTCCCGCCGCGCAGGACCTCGCGTCCCCCGTACCACAGGTGCTCGACCCTTACGTCGGCCCGGTAGCCCCAGCTGCTCGCAGCCGGCGGCGACCCCACCGTGCCGACGATAACCACCTCGCCCGGCTCGAGGACCGCGAGCTCCGCGAGGGGGTCCGGGGCAGCCGAGTGCAGAAAGGAGATGCCGGCCCCAACCCCCGCGAAGAGCGGGGCCAGAACGGCCATGAGCCGCCACTGGGCGGGGACGAGGTCACGCCACGCGAGAGCACCCGCCGAGACGATGAGTGCCGCCGCGACGCCCGCAGGGACGAGGGCGGGCACGACCGTGCCCGCGACGATGCCGGCCGAGAGCGTGATCGCCCACGCGTCCAGCCGAACCGGCTCCCTGAGGTCGAGGACCGGTCCGGTCGGTCTACCCACCTAGACCGTCGCGAAGGGTTCGATCTCCTCCAGCGTCGTCGGGCCTATCCCCTCGATCTCCTCAAGCTCCTGAACCGACCGGAACATTCCACTGGTCCGCCGGTGCTCCACGATCGCCTCGGCCGTAGCCGGCCCGACCTCAGGTAGCTCGTCGAGCTCCTCGACGTCGGCGGTGTTGATGTTCACCTGCAACGAGTCCTGGGCCTGCGCCTCCACCTCCTCCAGCGAGAAGCTGTAGACGACCCGCGGCGCGCTCTCGGAGACCCGCGAGGCGTAGAACGCTCCCCCCACCAGAACGATCACGACCAGCACCGCGACCACCACCTGCGGCCTGTAGCGCGCGAAGGCGCCCGTGGGGAACGCCTGTGAAGCGCTCCCGCGGCGCGTCGCCGTCTCGAAGGCTTCCCTTCTCATCGAGAAGGTTCATCGGAAAGGCCAACTGGAAGCTTTAGTAGAAATGTAAGAGCCGCTCTCTTTGGCGAGCGGCTGATACCGGCGAGTCGCTGTACTCGCTACAATATGCACGTCAGGATCATATCGTGTGCCGCGTTGGCCTTGTCCGCTCCTCTGAACTCGAGCTCGTAGGCTCCCGCGCTGGTACTAAGTATCAGCTTGCTGCCGGCGAAAAAACCGCGCCCACCCAACATCCCTGTGTCTTCCGAGGCCGCGAGGGCATGAATGCGGTCGTACGGCACGGAGACGATGGCCTTCTCTTTCTTGAGGAACGCGCTGTCCTGGATGATCATGCGCTTGTCCGTGATGCCGATAAATCCGGTGCCGCCGCCCTTCATGTCGAAGACAGCGAAGACAGTCTCTCCCGGCAACAATCCCTCTTGTATCTTTTCTAGCTGCTCGGGCTTGTCGAACGCTACTTCCTGCTCCATGCCTCCCCTTCCCGCTGGAGTTCTCCTCTTCCAGGGCTCACGGTAGCATGCAATTCACGTTGCTATCAACTAGAAAGCAGCGCTACAAAGAACGTTAGGTGCGAAGGAACCCGCCTGATCGAGCGGCTTCTCAGAGTGGAGCCGAGGGGGATCGAACCCCTGACCTCCGCGCTGCCAGCGCGGCGCTCTCCCGGCTGAGCTACGGCCCCGAAAAGAACGGACAGAGTATAAGTACCGCGCCGGGAAGTGTCAACGCGGTGCCTCTTCGGGGGTCTACCCCTCCCAGCGCATCTGGGGGGCGCTGCGCCAGAAGGACTCCAGGCGGTAGTAGTCGCGGGCCTCGTCGGTCAGGATGTGGACTACCACGTCGAGGAAGTC
>DATACV010000088.1:0-5422 GCA_036258875.1 Rubrobacteraceae bacterium | reverse complement strand
GGCTCTATGCCGAGGAAGCCTAAGATCGTGGGCGCGACGTCGTGGGTCGAGGCGAAGTACTCGCTCGTCTCGCCCGCCGCCTTGCCCTCGGGGTGCCGGATGAAGAAGGGTACGTCAGTGACCTCTGGCCAGAGCGCGTAGGCGGGCTTGCCTGTGTAGCCGTGCTCCCCGAGGGCGACGCCGTGGTCGGAGAGGAGGATGAGGATGGTGTTCTCGAAGAGGTTCAGCTCCTCCATCTTGTCGAGGAAACGGCCGAGCCAGCGGTCCACCATCGTCACCTCCCCGGCGTAGCGGGCCTTCATCCGCTCGAGCTCCCGCTCGGTGAGGTAGTCGCTCTCGCCGTAGATTACTGAGTAGGGCTCGGGGCCGTCGTAGGGCTTGTCGTCGTAGAGGTTGACGTACTCCTCGGGGGTGTCCCAGGGCTCGTGCGGGTCGTAGTTGTCCACGACCAGGAAGAACGGCTGCTCGGCCGCCCCTGCAGCCTCGAGGAGCTCCATCGCGCCGGAGAACACCCGCGGGGTGAACCAGTCCTCCTCGTTCTCCCGCTCCGCGAGCAGCCGCCCCTCCACGTTGGCCCAGTACTGCTGCATCTGGCCCCTCATGGCGGCGACGTTGCCCTTGAGGAGGGCGTTCTTCACCCGTTCGCGCGGGAAGGTCCAGTTCGGCATGTAGTTGTCGGTGGTCTGGCCGCGGATGAAGTCGAAGACGTCGAAGCCCTGCTGGAAGTTGTACGAGGCCTTGTACTGGTGCATGTTGTCGGTCTCGATCATCGTCGTGTAGCCGTTGTCTTTGAGGATCTCGGCGAGGTGCGCCTGCCCTCTTGGGATCGGCTGCCAGCCCTGCAGGATTATGTCCTCGCCCTTGGGGGGCTTCCAGTCCCTGAAGGGCCAGGTTCTCAGGCCCGTGTGGATCGCCCGCCGCG
The DNA here is from genome assembly GCA_036258875.1 of Rubrobacteraceae bacterium. Classification (GTDB taxonomy): domain Bacteria; phylum Actinomycetota; class Rubrobacteria; order Rubrobacterales; family Rubrobacteraceae; genus JALYGY01. The sequence goes on along the minus strand of DATACV010000088.1, from coordinate 4,500 downwards.
CGCAGATGGTCGGGGCCGACTCGGGGTAGGCTCGCTCGAAGCGCAGGCTCTCCTCGGCGAGAGCGTCCATGTTGGGGGTCTGGATCCAGTCGTTGCCGTAGGCGCCCAGGTGGTCCTTCCTCAAGGAGTCCACGATCACCACCACCACGTTGGTGTCGCCGCCAAGGGGCTGGCCGGGGAGGTTGGGCATGCGCCTGCTGAGGTCGCAGCCGGCGCCCAGAAGGGAAGTGCCGAGCATCCCGGCGCCGGCGAGCGCCAGGAACTCTCTGCGGCTAAGCGTGGTGCGGGCTCTGCTCACAACCCCCGGAGGGTACTACGCCCCCGCGGGATGTATCAACCGGGGTAGAGCTCGCCGTGGAGCGGTCCCGGGAAGGCCCTCCCCTTAACGAACAATTTACGCGGTTGACACGGGGGTGAAACTTAAGGGTGATGGGGAACCCCTAACATCCTAGGGTCGGAGTAGAGCGAGAACGGAGGGATAAGTGGTGCGTAGGCCGAGCGTACAGCGGATCAAGAGCGAGAAACGCGACGTTCGGGTGGACCCGGCGCCGGCCGGGATGTCCCGCCGCAGGTTCCTGACCTTTCTCGGGACGGGGTCGGCGGCGCTGGCGGCGGGGAGCTCCGGGGTGCTGGTCGGCTGCTCGGAGGGCGAGGAGAAGCAGGCGGCACAGTCCGGCTCCTCGAACGGGGAGGCGGCGCCCGCGCAGGGCGGCGCGGGGCAGACCTTCTTCAGGCCCATAGAGCCGGCCGACGCCGACGACGTCGTGCTGCCCGAGGGTTTCGGGTACGAGATCATCCGCAGCTCAGGCGACCCGCTCGGCGGCGGCCTGATCTACGGCGACCACAACGACTTCGTGGCCTACTTCCCGATAGACACCCTGGAGGGCGGCGAAGACTCCGAGGACGGCATCCTCTGGGTCAACCACGAGTACATAAACCCAATGTTCTGGTCCGGCTACACCGACCCCGAGGGCGCGACCAGGAAGACCAAGGAGCAGATCTCGCGCGAGAAGGCGGGCGTGGGAGGCGCGATCATCCGGGTGAGGAAGGAAGGCGACTCCTGGGGCTTCGTCGAGGGCGACGAGCTCAACAGGCGGATAGACGCCACCACCCCGATGGGCGTGACTGGCCCAGCCGCCGGCTCCGCCGAGATGCAGATGCAAGGGAAGAGCGAGGTCATCGGGACGTTCGCCAACTGTAGCGGCGGCGTCACGCCGTGGAACACCGTGCTCACCTGCGAGGAGAACTTCCAGGACTACTACGGCCAGCGCACAGACGACCAGGGGCAGCCAGGCCAGGGCACCGACGACGCCCCGGAGGCGCTGGAGATCGCCGAGACCTACCGCTGGCTCGACGACCCCGAGAACGCCCAGCCCCCCGAGCACTACGGTTGGATCGTCGAGGTGGACCCCTTCGACCCCGAGTCCAAACCGCGCAAGCACACCTGGCTCGGGCGCATCAGGCACGAGAACGCCACCATGAACGTCTCCGAAGGGGGCAAGCTCGTCGTCTACACGGGGCACGACGAGGAAGACAGGTGCATCTACAAGTTCATCTCCTCCGGCTCCTACAACCCAGACGACCGCAAAGCGAACTTCGACCTGCTCTCCGACGGGATGCTCTACGTCGCGGACTTCGCCAACGGGAGGTGGGTGGCCCTCGACTTCGAGAACAACCCGATCTTCAGGGAGAACGGCTACAAGAGCCAGGCCGAGGTCCTGGTGCGCACCATAGACGCCTCGACGCTCGAGGATCCCGAGACCGAGGCGCCGATCGGTACCCCCATGGACCGCTGCGAGGACGTAGAGGTGCACCCCGAGACCGGGCAGGTCTACGCGGCGCTAACCAACAACGAGCTGCACGGCAACTTCTTCGGCCAGATCATCCGCATCACCGAGAAGGACGGCGACCCCGAGGCTACGGAGTTCACCTACGAGGTCTTCGCCGCGGGGGGGCCCCAGACCGGCTTCGCCGCACCCGACAACCTCATGTTCGACGCCCAAAACAACCTCTGGGTCATAACCGACATGTCCTCGGACAAGATGAACGCCGGCATCTACACCACCTTCAAGAACAACGGGGCGTTCGTGATGCCAGCCGGGATCGACGACGGGGTCTCCGGGGGGGAGGTCTACCAGTTCGCCAGCGCCCCGGTGCAGGCCGAGCTCACCGGTCCCTCCTTCACCCCCGACGGCAAGACCCTCTTCCTCGCCATCCAGCACCCGGGCGAGGAGAGCGAGAGCCCAGACAACCCCACGAGCACCTGGCCCGGCGGCGACGAGCCCAAGTCGTCGGTCATCGCAATAACCGGCTTCGCGTAGGGGCGGGGTTCGCGCGACTGCGGCCACCGGCAAGGCCAGGCCGAATCTAGGATAATGGCGGCGGGACGGAGCGCGAGGAAGAGAGGTGGTGGATGGCAGAGAGGGAGTTTCGGCTCCCGGGCTCCCCCTACGAGGAGCTCGTGAACATCATCGTCGCCTACGGAACCAGGGACGAGGCGGCGAGGCCAGGCGACGTCGGCAAGCTCGACTCGGTACACCAGTCGAGCGTCAGCCGCAACAACGGCTTCCTGACCGAGATCGGGGTCCTCCAGGGCGAGACGAAGAAGCTCATCACGCGCCGCGGGCGCGCCCTCGCCCTCGCGCTCGCGCGCAAGGACAGGGAGGAGATCCGACAGAGCTGGCGCGCGATCGCCGCTACCAACGAGTTCTTGCAGAACGTGGTAGCGGCGGTGAAGCTGCGCGAGGGCATGCTCTACCCCACCGTCCAGGCCTACGTCGCCCACGCCGCCGGGCAGCCGCGCAACAAACCCGTTATGACGGGGGCGGGCGCGATCGTGGAGATCCTCAAGACAGCCGGGCTCCTCAGGGAGGAGGCCGGGGAGCTGGTCGCCACCTTCGACGGGGAGCTGGATCCGGCGGAGGACGGCTTCGCGATGGACGAGCTCTCCGACAAGACCGGGGAGGAAACGGAGCCCGTGGTCTCCGCGACCGTGGAGACGGGCGAGGGTCCGGCGGTCAAGATCCACCTCCACGTCCAGTGCACCGCCGACGAGCTGGAAGACCTCGCCCCCAGGCTAAGGTCGTTGCTCAGGGAGCTCTCGAACCCCTAGCCCGGTCGGATCGCCTGCGCTGTGCTGTCCACTATCGAGAGCAGGTCGGAGAGCTGTATCTCCTCTATCGTAGAGCGCTCGCCCCGCAGGCTGACTACCGACCGGGACCCGCACCCCGGGTAGAGCTCGACCCAGTTCGGGGCGCGGGCCTCTACCCGCCCGCTTAGCCTGCTGCACACCACCAGGTCGGGGTCGAGGCGCTCCACCTCCCGGTCGAGGTCCTCCTCCTCTGCCTCGAAGACCTCGACGCCGGGGCGGAGCACCCGGAAGGCGGACGCGATCGCCTCGCGGTAGGATTTGAGCTCGCAGGCCACCAGTACGCGCGCGCCGTTCATGCGGGGATGATAGACCCCGCCGGGGACGCCCCGCATCGCCCAGATTCGGTATCTTTTTCTAGCCCTATTGGGCTAGACGCTCCGCGCGGTCGAGCGCCGAGAGCAGGTCGGAGAGCTGTATCTCCTCTATCGTAGAGCGCTCCTCGCCGACGCCGATCACCGAGAACGGCCGGTAGCCCGGGTAGAGCTCGACCCAGATGGGCACCCGCTCGCGCACGAGGCGTGTGGCTTCGCTGAAGATCACCATCTCGGGGGCTAGGCGCAAGACGTGGTCCTCCAGCTCGTCCGGCTCCGCGGTGATCACCTCCACGTTCGGGCGCAGCTGGCGAAAGACCTGGGCGATGCTCTCCCGGTACGCGCGCGGCTCGTTGGCCAGCACGACGAGGATTCGGCGCTCTACGTTGTGGGCGTTCAACACGGCGGCGGCCCGCCGTCCGGTATCACCGCACCTCGCACCGGCCGTCTCCCCACGCCGCGTGGGCTAACGTATCTGGACGACGCCGTGGCGCGCCGCGAAGACGAGGGCCTGCAGCCGCGAGTGCACGCCGAGCTTGTGGAGTATGTTCACCATGTGGGTACGCTCGGTCTCGACGGTGACGCTCAACCTCTCGGCGATCTCACGGCTCTCGAGCCCTTCGGCGAGGGCCTGGAGCACCTCCTTCTCCCGAGGGGTGAGCCTCTCCACAGCCCTCCGCGCCAACAGCTCCTCCTGGCGCTCGCGGTTGACGAGGCGCAGCATCTCGACGACGTCGCCGGGCGAGAGCAGCGCCTCTCCGGCCTTCAGCCTCCGCACCGCGTCTACTATCTCTTTGATGGGGGTGGACTTGTGCAGAACGCCGGAGGCGCCGGCCTCGACCGCGCGCGCGAACCGGCCCGGCTCCAGGCTCGCGCTCAGGACCAGCGCCACCGACCGCGACGACAGGTCCTCGAGCAGGTCGAGCCCGTCGCCGTCAGGGAGGGCGAGGTCGACGATGGCGACCTCCACCTCATCGAGGGCCTTGCCGTCCAGCGCCCGCGCCTCCGCGACGGAGCCCACCTGCGCAACCACCTCGA
>DATACV010000087.1:0-16729 GCA_036258875.1 Rubrobacteraceae bacterium | reverse complement strand
CGGCGTCTCCTACCGGCGCCTGGGCGTCCCGAGCCTCGAGGCCCTGAGCGGCGCGGGCGTCTTCTACGGCGCCGCCGTCACCGAGGCCAGGGCCGTCGAGGGTCAGGAGGTCCACGTCGTGGGCGCCGGGAACTCCGCCGGGCAGGCGGCGATGCACCTCTCCACGTACGCCTCCCGCGTCACGTTGCTGGCGCGCGGCGACTCTCTAGCTACCAGCATGTCGGAGTACCTGATCACGGAGCTCGAGGCGGCCGAGAACGTCGAGGTCCGCCTGAACACCCGCGTCGTTGACGGCGGCGGGCGGGGGAGGCTCGAACGCCTCGTCCTGCAGGACTCGGTCTCCGGTACAACCGAGACCGTCCCCTCGGCCGCCCTCTTCGTCCTCATAGGAGCCAACCCCCACACGGGCTGGCTACCCGCCGAGGTCGAGCGCGACGAGGGCGGCTACGTCATCACGGGGCCCGACCTCTCGCGGGACGGGAAGGGAGCCTGGCCGCTCGAGCGGGCGCCCCTCATGTTCGAGACCAGCATGCCCGGGGTCTTCGCGGCCGGCGACGTCAGGTACGGGTCGGTCAAGAGGGTGGCGTCTGCGGTGGGGGCGGGCGCGATCGCCGTCCAGTCGGTCCACCAGTACCTGGGCGCCACGAAGCACCGGGCCGCCGGAGCACCCGCTGCCCTGCGATCGGTTCGCTAGGGAGTCGCGGGGAAGGTAGACTGTGGCGAGATAGCCCATGACCGTGCACGAGCCAGATCAGACTCGCCAGGAGCCGGCGCCGGACTTCGGGTCGATGCTCCTGCGCGTCGCCTGGCTGGCGATACTGCTCGGTCTGGGGATGGAGGTGCTGCTGCTCGTGCTCGGCGGTGCCGTGGGGGACGTGCTGGGCGTCGGCCCGATAGTCGCCGACTTCGTCAGGAACATCACCTGGTCGGTCTTCGTCTGCGTGGGCCTCGCCGTCGGGACGGCGGTGGCCAAGGCCCGCGTGCCGATCATGGGAGCCCTGGGGCTGTTCTCCGCCCCGCTCGCCTTCGAGGCCTCGCGCGTCTTCCACAAGGGGACGCTCGAAGCGCTCGCCGTGAGCGTGCCCGGCGGCGAAGAGCTCTCCCCGGTCCTGATCGCCGTCGTAAAGGGGATCGAGTACGGCTGCCTGGGGTTGGGGGTCGGCTGGGTCAGCCAGCGCCCGTGGGGCGGCGCCGCGGCGCACGTGGCAGTGGGGCTCCTGGTCGGCCTCGTCTTCGGGGCTGTGAGGATAGCCCTCACGTCGACCGTCACGCCCCCGCCTCCCGCAACCGACCTCTTCGTCGAGGGCATCAACGAGGTCCTCTTCCCCGTCGGCTGCGCCCTGGTCCTCTTCTCCGCCAACGTCCTGGGCAAGAGGGTGGCGAACCGCGCCTGAGCGCGAGGAGCCCGCGGGGCAAGGTGTTAAGGCTCTGAGGTTTTAAGGCTTTGAGGTATTGAGGGTAGGTATCCCGTCCCGCCAAGAATATCCCTTAGAGCCTAAGAACCTAAAAACCTCTTAGCACCCCGCTCTAAACGACCTCACCCTTCAGGGTCCACTTGTTCTTCGTCATCCGCTTCCTCCGGCGCCTCGCGGGCGACGACCTGCGCGACGCGTGGGCCGTCCACCTCGTCCACGCGCAGAAGGTAGCCGTCGAGGCGGATCTCGTCCCCCACCTCGGGGACGCGGCCGAGGCGCCCGAGGACCAGGCCGCCTATGGTGTCGAAGTCCTCGCTCTCGAACGACGAGCCCAGAGCCTCGTTCACCACCCCAATGGGGATGCGGCCATCGATCGAGTAGGAGCCGTCGGGGAGGCGGTGGACCGCCGGTTCCTCCTCGTCGAACTCGTCCCGGATCTCACCGACGATCTCCTCGATGATGTCCTCGAGGGTGAAGAGCCCCTCGAAGGAGCCCCACTCGTCTATGACGATCGCCATCTGGAGCTCCTGCTTCTGGAAGTCCTCGAGGATCCCGTCCAGCGGGCGGTTCTCGGGGACGACGAGGACCTCGCGCATGAGGTCGCGGGCCGTGAGGTGGGCGTCTAGGCCGCCCTCTGCCTCGACGGCCCGCAGCACGTCCTTGATGTGCACGGCCCCGATGATCCTGTCGGGTGTCTCGCCCTCGTAGATGGGGTACCGGGTATAGTTACCCGCCGCCGCCACGGAGACGAGTTTCCTCAAGGGCAGATCTGCCGGCAGCGTAACGACGTCGGGGCGGGGAACCATGATCTCGCGCGCCACCGTGTCGTTGAGCTCGAAGACCGCGTCGACCATCTCCTCCTCGTCCTCCTCGAGGGTGCCGTGGCGGGTGCTCTGGGCGACGAGCTGCCGGATCTCCCCTTCCGAGTAGGTCTCGTCGCTCTCGGAGGCCGGCGGGTAGCCCAGGGCCCTGGTGATGGCGTTGGCGGTGCCGTTGAACACGATGGTGAAGGGCAGCAAGAGGTAGTAGAAGAACCGCATGAACGGCGCCACGAAGAGCGAGGTTCTCTCGGGGCTCTGGATGGCCACGGTCTTGGGCGCGAGCTCCCCGAAGACCACGTGCGCGAAGGACACGATCCCGAAGGCCAGTGGGAAAGCAAGCGTGTGGCTCCAGCCCTCCGGCAGTCCGAAGAGCTCGAATAGCGGCCTCACGAGCAGCGCGTCGACCACCGGCTCCGCCAGGGCACCCAGGCCCAGCGAGGAGATCGTGATGCCGAGCTGGCAGACGGCGAGGTACTGGTCCAGCTTCCGGCGAGCCTCCCTGACCATGCCCGCCGTCGCCCTGCCCTCCTCGACGAGCCGGTCGATCTGGGTGGCGCGGATCCTCACGAAGGCGAACTCGGCTGCCACGAAGAGCCCGTTCAGGGCCACGAGCACGAGCGCGGCCAGGATCCTGAGCAGGGGAACGACTAGTTCCAGGACCGCTCCCGGAGGGCCTGTGATCTCACGCGCCCCCAGGACGGGAGCGCGCCGGTACTCGATGCCTCGCCGAGTTCCATAGGTCCAAAATATACCAAGCAGCAAGGGTTGGCAAACTATTCGGTAGCCGCCAGCTATCAGCCTTCAGCGGTCAGCTAAAGGTGACGTAGCAGACTCGGCGTGGCGGCGAAGCGCCGTTCCCGGTCGCGCAGACCAGCCGCTTGCGCGGGGAGGAATCTTGTCCCCGCAGAGAAGCTGATAGCTGAGAGCTGACGGCTGACAGCTAATACAACAACTTCTTGTCCATGACGTTGACGAGGGGCTCGCCGTCGAGGTAGCGACGCAGGTTCTCGCAGAAGAGGTCCGTCTGGCGGCCGTTTATGAGGGAAGGGACCATGTCGGTAGCGTGGGGGCTAATTATGACGTTCTCCAGCTCCCAGAGCGGGCTCTCCTGCGGCAACGGCTCGACCTCGAACACGTCGAGCGCCACCCCCGAGAGGTGTCCATCCCTCAACGCCTCCACGAGCGCTCCCTCGTCCACCACCGCTCCCCGGCCGACGTTTGCGAAGTAGGCGCCCGGCTTCATGGCGGCTATGGCTTCCGCGTCCAGGAGACGGCTGGTCTCCGGGGTGCCAGGCAGTGTGACGGCGACGTAGTCGGCCTCACCCAGGGCCTCGTGCAACCGGTCGGTGGAGTACAGCTCGTCGGCGTAGGGGAGCGCCGGATCGTCCTCGCGCACCGTCCGCTTGACGCCCAGGACCCGCACCCCGAAGGGGCGCGCGCGCTCCGCTATGGCCCGCCCGATGTTGCCGATTCCGACGATGCACAGCGTCTTGCCTTCCAGGGTGTCGGTGTGGGCGGGACGCCACGTCTTCTCGGCCTTGTTGCGCCGCAACCTGTCGAGGTTCTTGGCGTTCTGGAGCATCGCCATCAAGACGAACTCGGCCAGCGGGCCGGAGTAGACGCCGCTCGCGGTCGTCACCACGACGTCGGTCTCGAGCAGCCCCGCCTTCTTTGCCACCTCCCCGGCTCCGGCCATACTCGCCTGTAGCCACCGCAGCTTCGGGGCGACCCGCGTGAGGTCCCGGACGTGCCCCCTCGGGAAGTCATAGAGTACCTCGGCCTCCTCGAGCATCGCGAGGAACTCCTCGTCCTCCTCCGGCGCGCGCCGCCACCCCTCGGGACCGGCGTGGTCCCCCGGCCACCGCGGCGGCGGGACGAGGTCCTCCCTGTAGAGCACCCGCAGCCGCCCGTCCACCTCCCGGATGCGCCGGACGTGCTCCTCCTCGAAGTAGCTTGTTATGAGCACGGTGGTCAAAGTGCGCCTCCCTTCGGTCATCGCAGCACGCCGGCTTCGCAGGCTCTCAGCACGCATCGGGCTAAAGCCCTCGCTCGTCAGCACGCTACGCCCTCCGGCTCCGCTTGTCAGCAGGGTAGCGCAGTTCGTTACCTCGCGGCGTTTGGCGACGCTTCTGCGGGGAGGTCGCCTCGCGAGGCGCTGTCCGGGCAAGCAACCGAAATTGCTGACAAGCTGGCGGAGCCAGCGTGCTACTCTTGCCGCGTGGACGAGTTGCTAGACGTTCTGGACGAGCGGGGGAGGCCGACCGGCGAGGTCGCGTGCAAGAGCGAGGCCCACCGCCTCGGGCTCTGGCATCGAGGCTTCCACTGCTGGATCGCCGGCGAGGACGCGGACGGGGCTTACCTGCTGGTCCAGCGCCGCGACGCGGCGAAGGACACGTGGCCCGGATACCTCGACATCACCGCAGCCGGGCACCTGCGAAGCGGCGAGGAGCCGCTCGCGGGCGGGCTTCGCGAGATCGAGGAGGAGCTGGGCCTGAGGGTGGAGCCCGAGCGTCTCGTGCCGCTCGGTGCCAGGCGTGTCGAGCAGGAGATACCGCAAGGGTGCGACCGCGAGTTCCACGAGGTGTTCTTGCTCCTCGACCCCACCCCGCCGGAGGACCTGCGGCTCCAGAGAGGGGAGGTCGAGTCCGTGCTCCGCATAGCCCTCGGCGACGCCGAGGCGCTCGGCGAAGGCCGGATCTCCTCCGCGCCCGCGAAGGAGTACGGAACGAGGGGCATCGCCACCACCCGCGTCCGCCCGACGGACTTCGTCCCGAACGAGGACGGCTACCTGCGGCGCGTGGCCGCGGCCGCTCGCCGCATCCTCGCGGGCGAGGAGCCCGGCTTCTAGTGCGGGTTGCGAAACAAGGCATTGAGGCATTGAGGTATTGAGGGTAGGTAACCTGCCCCGCCAAGAGCACCCCCTAGGAGCCTAAGAACCTAAAAACCTGAGAACCTGAGAACCTCTTCCCAAAACCCGTACTCTCCGCAACGCGCTCTAGTCCGAGGCGGCGAGCCTGGTGGCGAACTCCGCCCGCCACCTCGCGGACCGCGCGTCCCTGAGCAGGTTCTCGGCGTGCTCGGCCTCCAGCTCCGCGCTCCCTGCCTCGACCATGGGTCCGAGAACCTCGACAGCTCCGGCGGCCAGCAGCGCGGCCTCGATCGCGCGTGGCGTAGCGTCGGGCGGGAGGTCCGGGGCGTTGCAGGCCGCGAGGTTCGCCAGGTCCGCGCAGCAGATCGCCGCCTCGGCCAGTACGTCCGGCGCGACGTCTGCGAGCCCGGATAGGGCGGCGAGCTGCCGCCCGATGTCCAGAGCCAGCCCGCGCACGACCTCGGTCCGCATGGCGGCGTTCGGCGGCGCCTCGCGGCACGCCTCCTCGAGCAGGGTCGCGGCCCTGAGCCCGTCGGAGATCGGACCCGAGCTCTCGCCCACCGCCGGCGTCAGGCCGGCTCGATCCGGCGGTAGCGGGCCATGACGAACATGAAGGCGCCGTAGGCGACGAGCCCTGCCGCGACGGCGCCGAGCAGGTAGGGACCGAAGGACTGGCGGGCCAGGGTCTCGAGGGCGCCGCCCAAACCGCGCGCCTCCTGCGGGTCGGCCTGGAGCGCGGCCTGGACCAAAAAGACGCCGATCAGGCAGAAGACCGCGCCCCTGGCGGCGTAGCCGAGGCGCCCGGCGCGGGTCGTCCACCTCTTCTGCCTGAGGCTCATCTCGTGGGACTCGAGCTCGTCGCGGAAGTCCGCCCTGTAAGCCTTGTAGAACTGGTAGAGGCCCGCGCCGAGGATCGCCGCGCCGGCCGCCACGACGAGAGGGCGGCCCAGGGGCTGGGACATGAGGGTAGCCGTCCAGTCGTCCGGCGAGCCGTCGCCCCCGCCCCCGGAGCCGAGCGCCAGCTGCCCCGCGGAGAAGGCCAGGACCGCGTGGAAGAGGCCGTTGAGCCCGTGGTCGATGCGCTTCACGACCCCCTTCGCATCCCCGCCCTCGTCCTCGGGGTCCATTATCCCCTGGTAGAGGCGCCAGGCCGCGTACGCGAGGAGGCCGAGGGAGATCAGGCAGAGCAACACCCTGCCCAGCGGCGCGACGAGGACCGAACGCAGCGCACCCTCCTGGCCGGTGGCCCCTCTGCCCCCGCCGAAGGCCGCCTGCAGCGCGAGCACCCCGACGAGCACGTAGACCATCCCGTAGGCGACGTAGCCCACCCTCGCGAGGCGCTCCACCCAGGGACCCGCCTTCTTCGCCGCCCTCTCGGCGTGACACTCGACCGACGAACCGTCCCGGGCCACGTCCCTCCTCGGGTTGGGATCACTGCTCCACACTCTACACCGACGCAGGAGAGAGCGTGGACGTGGGTTATCCCGCTCGTATATGCCTGCATCAGGGGTGATAGTCTTATGTAACAATGAAGTCTTTCACGGCTGTCATTCCGTACCTCTCGGGGAGCGTCATGATCATCCTGTTGTGTCTCCTCTGGGTTACGGGTCTGTTGGATATCCGGAGCCAGATGCGCAATGGGATTGTCTCGCCCAGGGTATTGGTGCTCGTGGCCGTCGTCATTTCGATCCTCGCGGTCTGCCTGATCGTCGCCGCGGACGCGGTCTTCATGGACAAGAGCAGCGGAGCTCACAGCCCCTGGAGCGATTGGGGCATCAGGTTGGGAAGCTGATACCGAAGCGGCTCGATGGCCGATCCGGCCTTCGTGCGACGCGCATACGCGGTATATTTAGCTCGTGAGGGTTGCGCTGGCGCAGATCAACACCACCGTCGGCGACGTGTGGGGGAACGTCGAGAGGGCCGCGAGCGCCCTCGAGGAGGCCACCGCGGCCGGGGCGCAGCTCGTCGCCCTGCCGGAGCTGACCATCACCGGCTACCCGCCCGAGGACCTCCTGATGCGGCCGAGCTTCATAAGGGAGAACCTGCGGGCGCTCGAGGCGTTCGCCAGGGAGGTCCCGGTGGGCGTCGTCGCTGCGATAGGCTTCGTGGACCTCGACGCGGACCTGCGCAACGCCTGCGCCGTGATCTCCGGCGGCGAGGTCCTGCACCGCTACCACAAGCGGTACCTGCCGAACTACGGCGTCTTCGACGAGAACCGCTACTTCCGCGAGGGCTCGGGCGCGCCCGTGCTGAGGATGGACGGCGCGCTCGTCGGGGTGAGCATCTGCGAGGACATCTGGTACCCTGGCGGCCCAGCGCGCGAGCAGGCCCTCGGCGGGGCCGGCGTGCTCCTCAACATCTCGGCCTCGCCCTACCACCGCAGAAAGGGCTCCTTCAGGGAGCGGATGCTCAGCGTGCGGGCCTCCGACTACGGCTGCTACGTGGTCTTCTGCAACCTCGTGGGCGGCCAGGACGAGCTCGTCTTCGACGGGCACTCGCTGGTCTTCGACCCGGAAGGGGACCTGATCTCCCGCGGCAAACAGTTCGAGGAGGACATGCTCTTCGTGGACCTCTACCCTGAGGAGGTCCTGACGCAGCGCCTCCACGAGTCCCGCCCCCGCAAGGAGAACGCCGAACGCCCCCCGCAGGTTATAGACGTCCCCGGATACGAGGAGAAGACCGGCCCGGCGAAGCCGGGGGAGCACAGGGTCGAGGAGCTGCTCCCCGAGGAGGGCGAGGTGTTCGTGGCCCTGGTGCTGGGCCTCGGGGACTACTTTCGGAAGAATGGCTTCTCGCGGGCGGTGCTCGGGCTCTCGGGCGGCATCGACTCTTCCCTGTGCGCCGTCGTCGCCTCTCGGGCTTTAGGCCCGCAGAACGTGACGGGCGTCCTCATGCCCAGTCGCTACACCTCCGGGGCCTCCAACACCGACGCCGAGGCCGTCGCCAAGAACCTCGGGATAGACACGCAGGTGGTCCCGATCGGGCCGGCCTTCGACGCCTACAAGGAGATGCTCGAAGGCCCCTTCAGGGGTTTGCCCGAGGACACCACCGAGGAGAACATCCAGGCCCGCATCAGGGGGAACATCATCATGGCGTTCTCCAACAAGTTCGGTTGGATCGCCCTCTCCACAGGCAACAAGAGCGAGATGAGCGTCGGGTACTCCACCCTCTACGGGGACATGGCCGGCGGGTTCGCCGTCATAAAGGACGTCCCCAAGACCCTCGTCTACCGCATCTGCCGCTACGTCAACGAGAGCGAGGGACGCGAGGTAGTCCCCGAGTCCGTCCTCACCAAGGAGCCCTCCGCCGAGCTCCGCCCTGGCCAGCGCGACGTCGACTCCTTGCCGCCCTACGAGATCCTCGACCCCATCCTCGAGGCCTACATCGAGGAGGACAAGGGGGTGCGCGAGATCGTGGCCCGCGGCTTCGACGAGGAGGACGTCCGCCGCGTCATCAAGCTGGTAGACGCCGCCGAATACAAGCGTCGCCAGGCGCCCATCGGTATCAAGGTCACGAGCCGAGCCTTCGGCCGCGACCGGCGCATGCCGATGACGAACCGCTACTCCGAGCGCGACCCCGGCGATACAGACGCCCGTTAGAGCGGTTCGCGGAGAGGATGAGCCCTTCGAAGGGTGTCGGGTTCCCAGGTACTTAGGCTTTTAGGCTCTTAGGGGGTGCTTGTCGGGGTATCTCCCGACTCCCCAACCATCAAAGCCTTGATACCTCAAAACCTAATGGCCCTGCCCCGCGGAAGGCGCGACCCCTTCGCAACCCGCACCAGGGCTCAACCGCCGATCGTGAGCGGACCCCGCCGCCGGTGGACCGTGAGGTAGGCGAAGCCCTCGGAGAGGGCGACCGTCGCACGGCTAACGCCTCTGGGCACGAACACCAGCGACCCGGCGGAGAGCGGATGCTCCTCGCTGTCCACGCGCACGAACCCCGAGCCGGCGAGGCCCACGAACAGCACGTCCACCTCCTCGTTCACGTGCTCCCCGACGCCGCCGCCCGCCTCGAAGCGCACCAGGTTGGCGTTGAGGTCCCCGCTCCCTTCGAGCGTCCAGACCACCCCCGCGTGCTCGCCGGTGGCCGCGGCCAGTCTGTTCAGGTCCACCGAGTCTCCTGCCCGCATACCGCTTCCTCCGGTCGAACCGCCGGGCACGATGCGCCCGGCTAACCTTGCTCGGTGTCGCGAGGATGCGCCACCTCGAAACAGCAGCGCGGCCTCGCTCCACGGTCGCAGTGCTCCCGGATCGGCACGCCCGCAACCTCGGAGATCAAGGTCTCGGCCATGCGGCACACCTCGGGGTGGTCGGGCGTCACGGCGGTCAGCGGGCAGCTGTAACCGCGGATCACGAACCCTCCGTCGCGCTCTTCGAGCTCCGCCAGACCTCCCAACTTGTTGAGGACCTCGACCGCCGTCTCCAACCGCCCGCGCGTGTCGTTCGATGTCACGGTCTTCCCTTCCGCCAGGCTGCGCCCAACCTTCCTCAGCAAAGCCTCCGAGCCCTCAGGTCCCAGCCGCTCGGAGACGACGTCGAGCAGCCGGAGCAGCACCGGCTCGTAGGCCTTCGGGAACAGGTCCTCGGCATCCGGCGTCAGCTCGTAGACAAAGGCGGGCTTGCCAACCCCGCTACCGCCTCGACGCACCACGCCCCGCTGCCGAACGATCCCGTCGCGCTCCAGCGTCGCCAGGTGCGCCCGCACGCCGTTGTCCGTAAGACTCACCTCCCGGGCGAGCTCATCGACGGTGCGCCCGGAGCGCCTGAGCAACGTGACGATCCGGCCCCGCGTGCTCTCGAAAAACTTCCGGTCCAAGCGCATAGCCAGGCGATCCCTTCCGATCGGTCTCCGGGGCCACTCTACCAGAAGAACGATCTTTTCTCAAATAAATCAAATAAATACTTGACTTATTATAGAGTACTGTGTAAGGTGCCAACGACGGTCAGAACGCGGACGAAAGGAGACAGGGCTATGGCGGAGTACACGACGGTAGCCCGGGTGGAGGATCTCGAAGGTGGCGAGATGCGGGCCTTCGACGTGCGAGGCGCGAAGATCGCTGTGGCGAACGTGGATGGCGCGTTCTATGCCTTCGGCGACACCTGCACGCACAGGGGGTGTTCGCTGGCTGGAGGAGACCTGGAAGAGACCACCGTGGTCTGTCCTTGCCACGGTTCCGAGTTCGACGTGAGGAGTGGGGCCGTGCTCCGGGGCCCCGCCAGGGAGCCGGTCGGGACCTACGAGGCCAGGGTGGAGGACGGTCGTCTTGAGGTCAAGGGCTGATGTCCGGGACGTTCGTGATCGTCGGCGCCAGCCTGGCTGGAGGAGGGGCGGCGGGGACCCTCCGCGAGGAGGGTTTCGAGGGGAGGGTGATTCTGATCGGGGCGGAGCCACTGCCGCCGTACGAGCGACCGCCGTTGTCCAAGGAGTACCTCCGTGGCGAGTTCCCGTTCGAGCGCGCGTTGGTGCAGCCGCCCGGCTTCTACGACGAGAACGGCGTTGAGAGCCGGTTCGGGGTTCGGGCCACGCGGGTGGACGTTACCGAGAAGACCGTCGAGCTCGAAGGTGGGGAGCGCGTCGCCTACGACAGGCTTCTCATCGCAACGGGGAGCCGGAACCGGCGTTTCCCCATTCCGGGTCTCGACCTCGATGGCGTCTATGACCTGCGCACCGTGGCCGACGCCGACGGCATCCGCGCGGAGATCGCCCCGGGCCGGAAGGCGGTAGTGGTGGGGATGGGCTTTGTCGGCTCGGAGGTGGCGGCGTCGCTCCGGCAATCGGGGGTGGACGTCGTCGTCGTGGACCGCAACGAGGTGCCGCTGCGTCGCGTCCTCGGCGAAGAGGTAGGGCGCGTGATCGAAGGCATCCACCGCGACCACGGCACCTCCATGATCTTCGAAGACCGGGTGGTTGCCTTCGAGGGCGCCGGTCGCGTGGAGCGGGTCACGACCGCGCGCGGTCGGCGCCTCGAGTGCGACTTCGTGGTGGTGGGCCTCGGCAGCGAACCGGTCACGGACCTCCTCGCCGGCACCGGGGCGGAGATAGACAACGGCGTCGTGGTCGACGAGCACCTCTGGACGGGCGTGGAGGGCATCTACGCGGCGGGTGACGTTGCCAACCACTACCACCCCGTGTTCGAGCGGCGGATACGCGTGGAGCACTGGCAGAACGCGCTCGGGCAGGGACCGGCCGCGGCCCGCGCCATGCTTGGGAAGGGCGAGCCCTACGATGAGGTTCCCTGGTTCTGGTCCGATCAGTACGAGCACAACCTCCAGTACGCCGGGTTCCACACGGAGTGGGACGAGCTCATCGTGCGGGGCAGCATGGACGAGCGAAACTTCGTGGCGTTCTACCGCAAAGACGGACGAGTGCTCGCGGCGGTCGCGGTCAACCGGGGGAAGGACCTGCGCCGTTCGATACCCCTGATCGAAGCCCAAGAGCCGGTCGACGCGGGCCGGCTCTGCGACCTCGCCGTCGACCTGCGCGCGCTCGCGAACGGTGCGGTAGGCACGCGTTGAGCGCTCACCTGTTGTGGAAGCGGAGCTGGACTGTGGTGCCGCGGCCCAGGGTCGAGATGACGTCGAGCTCGGCCCCCACCTCGTCGGCGCGGCGGCGCATGTAGCGCAGGCCGAGGCCGGGCGGGGGATCCTCGACGTCGAAGCCGCGCCCGTCGTCCCGGATCCTCACGATTACGACGGTGCCGACCCTCCGGGTCTCGAGCCAGAGGTTGCGGGCCTGCGCGTGCTTGACCGCGTTCCAGGAGGCCTCGACCACGACCCGCTGCGCGGCGGCGACCTCCCCGGGCCTCAGGTACTCGAACGGGACCCTGAAGTCCGCGTGGGTCTCGATGCCGAAGTACTCCTCGAACCGCTTGAGGCGGTGGCGGAGGTAGTCGCTCGGGTTGGACGCCACCTCCCCGTGGACGGCCTGCAGCTCGTCGTAGGGTTGGGAGACGCGGTACTCGGCCTCCTGGGAGGCCTCGAGCGCCCGGTTGAGCATCCGCTGGACGGTGTCTTGCTCGCCGCGGCGGCCGGCCTCCAGGGCGGCGCGCAGGGTGAGGGAGATGCCGTGCACGCCCTGCTTCACGGTGTCGTGCAGCTCGTAGAGGACGCGGCCCTGCTCCAGCTTGCGGGCCGCCGCCTCCTGCTCGCGGCTCAGGTGCCGGCTGACGAAGGAGACCAGCGCGACGCGCAGGGCCAGGTAGAAGAAGAGGATGGCGCCAGCCGCCGCGGCGTAGGCCGGCAGCGGAGGATGAGTCGCTCCCCAGAGAAGCACGGCGCCGAGGTGGATCGGGGGCGAGAGGGGGCCGAGCCAGAAGACGAAGACCCGCCAGGGTGGGATCCTGCCCCCGTACGGGGCCGTCGGGGCAGCCCGGAGCGCCGCGAAGCCGAGAAAGACGAAGCCTAGGGTCCAGAACAGGTCGGGCCAGCCGACGAGCCCGTAAGTGTCCCAGGAGCGGACCCCCAGGTACCACCCGTCCGCGATCCCGAAGGCCAGAAATCCCACAGCCAGCGGCCCCGCGAAGGGGGGACGCCTGGCCGTCGAGAGCACCACCAGGCTCAGGAACAGGAGCGCCGCGTCGAACGCGGGCCACGAGAGCATCGCCAGGAGCGCCCGCATGCCGGTAGCCCCCGCGGCGACCTCTCCGAGGAAGAAGTACCAGATCACGACCCCTACCGAGAGCGTGATGCTCAGGGCGTCGAGGAAGGTCACGCTCGTGACCTTCCTGGCCGTCCGGCTGACGAGGAGCGTCATGGCGCCCAGGAGCGAGGCGTAGGAGAACAGGTAGGCGACGTGCTGGGGGGCCAGATCCTTCGCTCCGAAGGTGCCCTCCTGGAGGCCCTGCCAGCTCAGGTCAGCCGCGGGCCAGACGACCAGCCCTGCGAAGAGGAGCCCCCACAGGAGCCGGTCCATCCCCCGGAGGCCCAGGGCCGCGCGCGCTATGCATACGAGCGCGAATGCCGCGCTCGCCGCGTAGACGGCATTCGCCGCGATGTAGCGCACCACGGAGTCCTCGGGAAGGGCGGCGTAGACCACTGCGCCCACGGCCCAGCAAACCAGCGCCACCACCAGGGCAACGCGTGGCCCGCGCGCAGCGCGCAGTCCACCCACCTTCGAAGCCTGCATCGACCGCCCTCCAGATACTCGGTCGCCTCCATCGTACCAAGCCGACGCGTGCCGGGCTACCCTATCGCCGCGGCGCTCCGAACTGGACGAGGAGGGGCGCCTCCGAGGAGATCTTCGAGGAACCGCACCTGGCGGGGGAACATCCGAGAGGTATGTAGGTTAGCCGGGACCTCCCAAGAAATCATCGCCGATTCATCGCCGATTCATCGCCGTATGTTCACATGCAAATACGCGGTGCGACCCTAACCCAGCAGGCCACCGGATTTAGTAGGGAGCTCGACGAAGCTCCGCTCGGCCCAACCTAGGAGGCTCGACGTGTCCGAACAACAGCAACCCGCAGCCGGTCAGGAGCAACGAGCGGATGCAGCTCCGTTCGCCGAAAACGGCCAGAGATACTCGGTGTGCGGCCTGCCCACGGTGCCAGAACCGGTCTTCGACCGAAACGTGAACCCAATGCGTCAGGCGCTCATACGCGTCAACGACAGGAAATGGGCCAACGGAACCGTGTTGCACTACTTCTTCTTCGACACCACAGAAGAACAGAAGAACGTCGTCAGAGAGGCGTTCGACACCTGGAAGAACGTCGGCATCGGGCTGAGGTTCGAGGAAGTCGACTCGCCAGTTGAGGCGGAGATCAAGATCGGTTTTCTGCGAGGCGACGGGGCCTGGTCCTTCGTCGGGACAGACGTCATCGATCTCGCTCCCGGACCTAATGAGCGAACCATGAATTTCGGCTGGGACCTGACTCGGGACCCCCAAGAGATCGACACGGCGGTGCACGAGATCGGGCACACACTCGGGTTACCGCACGAGCACCAGAACCCTAACGCCGGGATCGTTTGGGACGAGGAAGCCGTGTTCGCCGCGCTCGCTCAGCCGCCTAACGAGTGGGATCGCGAACGGACGCACTTCAACATCATACGCAAGATCGACCCGGACACGGTTCAGGGGTCGAAGTGGGACCCCGACTCGGTAATGCACTACCCCTTCGAGGCGGGGCTCATCAAGGAGCCCGCTCGGTTCAGGAGCGGTCTGACTCCGGCAGGCGGCCTGTCCGACCGGGACGAGACCTGGGTTCGAAACTTTTACCCACCGCTGAGCGACGCCGATCACCAGGAACTGAGGCCGTTGGAGTCCGTCCCGTTGGGCGTTGAGGCCGGCGAGCAAAGGAACTTCGTGCTCAAGCCGGAGGCCACGCGCTATTACGAGATTCGCACGTTCGGCACTTCGGACAGCGTGATGGTCCTTTTCGAGGAGCAGAACGGCGAACCGCGTTACTTGACGGCCGACAACGACAGCGGCGAGGACCGCAACGCGTACATCCGCGTCAAGTTGATGAGCGGCCGCAGATACATATTGCGTATACGCCTGAACTACGTCAGCAGCGCCGAAGAGACGGCGGTGATGTGCTGGTAGGGCCAGGAGCGTTGGAGCTGCCCCGCCGCGGACCTTCTTCGAAGAGCCGGATCTCCAGACCCGAGCGCAAAAAGGCGTCACCGCGCCCATAAGCGGGGCTGGGAGCCGAGCGCCATCGAGGTAGTCTACCTTGCCTGATCCGGGGGATGCAGCGGGTCCGGGTCCCCGCGTTTGGTACACTGATGACGTGGACCGCTACGCCTTCGACCTTCGCCTGACGCCCTCGGCGCGAGAGCTTCTGAAGCGGGATGAGGCCTTGGTCATCGACTGGCACCGCCTGGCCCTCTGCTGCGCCGGGGCAGGGGAGATAAGCCTCTACGCGATGGACGAGGAGAAGGCGCGAGGCCGCAAGGGGCTCGTGCGGCTCAAGGGAGAGATTCCCATCTACGCTGCCCGCGCCATCTTCCCGCACCTCGCCGGGCGCGAGATCGTCATCGACGCGCGCAAGACGTTGGGCGTGCGCCGCTTCGTCTCCGACCTGCCCGGCGACTTCGGGCTGCGCGCCGTGCTGGGACGCCTCCCCGAGAGGGCGGCCCGCTAGAAAGACTCGGTCCAGGCCTTACCTAGTTCCGGGTCTTCGCCGCCGGAGATATCTCCGCGAGCAGGGGGGTGATCGCGATCCTCCGGTTCCGCACCTCTATGAGGCCTTCGCGCTGGAACTCGCTCATCACCTTGGAGACGGCCTCGCGGGTGGAGACGATCATGTTCGCCAGGTCCTGGTGCGTCAGGCGCATGGTGAGCACGGTGCCCGAGCCGTTGGCCTCCCCGAAACGGTCGCCGAGGTTCGCGAGCAAGGTGGCGAGACGCGCCGAGACCTCCCGTTCGAGGAGGCTCTCTATGACCTCGTCGGACTGCCTGAGCCGGTCGGAGAAAGAGAAGAAGAGCTTCGTGGCGAAGTCCGGGCTGCGCCTCACGGTCTCGGCGAGCACGGACTTCCTTACCCTGGCCACACGGGCCTCGGTTACCGCCTCGGCGAAGACGCTCTGCCACCCGCCCTCTTCAAGGCTGAGCCCACCGAACACGCCCCCGTCCTGCAAGACCGCGACCGTGGCCTCCTTGTACCCGCCGTAGATCTTGTAGAGACGCACCGTACCCTCGAACAGGAAGTACAGCTGGTCGTCGGTGTCGCCTGGCGCGATGATGACGTCCTTCCGGCCGAAGCGGCGCTCGGCCACCCGGAGGCCAGCCTCCTCGAAGTCCAAGGGGTCGAGGTGCCGGCGAGCACCGGTTGCCGGAGCGTCTGCCAGGGGTCTGATCATCTCTCTCCTTTTCGAAGGGTGCTCCTTGGATCGCTCTGCGCGGGGCGCGAGAGCCCGTCGGGCGGTGTCAGAGGATGGCTCGGGAGGCGGTCTCGTGGAGAGAAAGGTGGGGAAAGAGGGTTGACCGCCGGATCCCGAGCCGACGGATGGCGTATCGCCGGCGGACGAGACCGGCGGGCGCACCGCCGCTGCTCTGTGTAGTTGCCGGCAACCATCTCGACGACGAGTATGCCCCGCGCGCGCCGCGTTGCCATCGGGCTTTCCGACCACCCGCGACCGGGTAATTGCGTCCAGGGCTTTCGCCCCAGAACCCGGTGCGCCCTTCTGGCGACCCACGCCTCACAGAGTGTATAAAGAAGGCGGGTACGATCCCCGCGCCTGGTGGTGCGGTCGTCGAAGAAGGGGTGAGGTCGCGGATTGGGGCGATCTGTAGACGGTCCTGACAAACTGCGCCTGTTCGAGAGAGCGGTGACCGCCAGCACGAACTCGATAGTGATCACCGACCCTAACCAACCCGATGACCCTATCGTCTACGTCAACCCGGCCTTCGAGCGGACGACCGGCTACTCGAAGGGAGAGGTGGTGGGCCTCAACTGCCGCTTCTTGCAGGGAGAACACCGCCACCAGCGGCCGGCTCTCGATGAGCTAAGGGCGGCGGTGCGTGAGGGGCGGGAGTGCAGGGTGGTCCTCAGGAACTACCGCAAGGACGGGACCCGGTTCTGGAACGAGCTGAGCGTCTACCCCGTACGGGACGAGCGAGGCCGCCTGATGAACTTCGTAGGGGTGCAGAACGACGTCACCGAGCGGCGGCGCGCCGAGCAGGAG
>DATACV010000086.1:0-9186 GCA_036258875.1 Rubrobacteraceae bacterium | reverse complement strand
GATCGGCGAACCGCTCGAGGACGAAGATCCGTCGGACCGCCTGCTCGGGGTCGAGACCCAGCTCGGGTGGCTGCGCGAGCTGGGTTTCGACGACGTGGACTGCTACTGGAAGTGGCTCGAGATGGCCCTTCTCGTCGGCGTTAAGCCGGTCTGATATGGCCGGGGCGTATGGTGCCATCCGGTGAAGGTGCCTGCACTCCTTGAAGGGTATTCACCCACCTTCCGGTAGAGACCGTCCGAAGAGTCTCGGAGGGGCCTGCAGCTGGCACTACAGGCGGTCGAAAAGTGGCTGTTTGGCCGTTCGCGATGAGCTCCCGGATGAACCTCGTCGCCTCCTGCGAGCCGGTCACCGTATTGAAGCCGGCGTGAAACCCCGGAAATTCACCGGTGCGAGAACGCGCGTCGCGCGGATACTTGGTAAGCCGAAGGTTGGTTCGGTCTCCAGACCGTAGGAGGTGAGCGGTGCTGGATCACGTCGGCCTCCAGGTGTCGGACCGCGAGCGGAGCAGGCGCTTCTACGCGCAAGCCCTCTCCCCGCTCGGCTACGAGCTGGTCATGGAGCACCGCATCTCCGGGGCGGGGTTCGGGCGGTCGGGCAAGCCCGATTTCTGGATCAGGCAAGGCGCGCCCGCATCCAACGTCCACGTCGCGTTCGCCGCAGACCACCGCGCCGCCGTGGGTGCCTTCCACGAGGCGGCGATCGCGGCGGGCGGGCGCGACAACGGCAGCCCCGGACTTCGGCCCGAGTACCACCCGGCCTACTACGGGGCCTTTGTCCTGGACCCGGACGGCAACAACGTCGAAGCCGTCTGCCACGGGCCGGGAGATGAAGCCTGAGCCGTCGGACCCCCGTTCACCGAACCTCGTAGAACAGGCCGTCCGGAAGCTGGCCAGGGAACCAACTGAGAGAGCAGCCCCCGCATGACCGATACTCGCGACCACGAGACCGAGCACTGGCCGGAGTACGACAGGGGCGGGCACTTCCCTGTCATGGAGGTCCCCGACCTCCTGGTGGGTGACGTGCGGGAGTTCTTCCGCGAGCTGCGGTGAAGGCTGACGTCCTCGGGCGGCGGGCCCTCAACCGCGCGCTGCTCGAACGGCAGCTACTGCTGCGCCGCCGCGAGCTCTCCGCCCTCGAGGCGATCGAGCGCCTCGTCGGCATGCAGGCCCAGGTGCCGGACGCACCCTACGTCGGCCTGTGGTCGCGGCTCGAGGGCTTCCGCGCCGACGAGCTGGCGTCCCTGATCTCCGGGCGGCGCGCGGTTCGCGCTTCCATGATGCGCGCCACCATCCACCTCGTCAGCGACCGCGACTTCCTGGCCTTGCGGCCCGTGATCCAGCCCGTCCTGGAGCGCGACGTGTACGGCAACTCGACCTACGGCAAGGATCGTCTGGAGGGGCTCGACGTGGGTGCCGTGCTCGCTGCCGGCGAGGCGCTCATGCAGGAGCGGCCCCGGACCGCCGCAGAGCTCCGCAGCCTGCTCGAGCCGCGGTGGCCGGACCGGGACCCGGCGGCGCTGGCGTACGCCGTGCGCGGCCTGCTTCCGCTGGTGCACACGCCGCCTCGAGGGCTCTGGGGCGAGAGCGGACCCGTGGCCTTCACCACGGCTGAGGCGTGGCTCGGGAGCAGCGTCGCCCCCCAACGCGCCCCGGACGAGGCCGTCCTGCGCTACCTGGCGGCCTTCGGACCCGCGACGGTAGCCGACGCGCGGACGTGGTCGGGCCTGAGCGGGCTGCGGGAGGTCTTCGAGCGGCTCCGGCCGCGCCTCGCCGCCTTCCGGGACGAGCGCGGCCGCGAGCTGTTCGACGTGCCAGGCGCCCCGTTGCCCGACCCCGAGACGCCGGCGCCCCCGCGGTTCTTGCCCGCCTTCGACAACGCGCTGCTCTCCCACGCCGACCGGAGCCGCATCGTCGCCGACGAGCACCGCCCGATGCTCTCCGGAGACCCGCACATGCGCGGTGTGTTGCTCGGCGGGTTCGTGCGCGCGACTTGGAAGGCGGAGCGGGACCGCGAGAAGGCCA
This sequence comes from Rubrobacteraceae bacterium, assembly GCA_036258875.1. Classification (GTDB taxonomy): domain Bacteria; phylum Actinomycetota; class Rubrobacteria; order Rubrobacterales; family Rubrobacteraceae; genus JALYGY01. The sequence continues at coordinate 7,164 of DATACV010000086.1, read as the reverse complement.
CCCTCGTGATCTGGCCGTTCGAGCCCCTGACGGACGAGGAGCGCGACGCCCTGGCCGGGGAGGGACCACGCCTGCTCGCGTTCGCCGCCCCGGACGCGAAGACCCACAAGATCGAGTACACCAGGCGTAGATGAGGCCTTACGTGTTGGACGGCGCAAGAATTCCGGGTCTCTGGCACAGGCAGCACGCGCCTCCCCAAGTGATGAACGAAGCTACGTCACATTGAAGGTCCGCTTCTGCGCCACCCTGGGTGAGGAGCCGGAGGTAGAGGTGGGGCTAGTCTAGCCGCCGCGAAGCTGTTCGCAGGACTCCCTTGTAGGGGTGTTCACGGTTCACCTCACGCGCGAGGGCTGGGCGGTTGTGGTTACCCTGCGCGACCACAGCACGTAGCCCAGCGCTAGCAAGATCAGCCCGAACAACATGGTCCCGTACGTCGCCAACGGCAGCGTAACGGGCAGGGCAACTATGAGAGCCAAGCCGTACCAGCGCGGCAGCACCCTCGCTTGCACGGTAGCGACGCCGTAGAGCACGAACCCGACGAGCATGCCCAGGGTGCCCGGAAACGAGATCCACTCGAGGGCTAGGCTTCCGGCCAAGAAGACCGCCGCCCCAAGGTACGGGCCGCGACCCCAGCCAAAGCCACGTAGAAGCCCACCCGTCCCAGGAGCCCATAGCTGTCTTTCTGCAAGGCATGCAGTCCTACCAACCCCACCGCCAAGAGCAGGTGCGCAACCAAGAACAGCACTACGTCTTCGCGGCCGGGGATCGCTTGCAGGTAGCCGAGCAGTGCAGAGAGCCCCAAGACGAACCACACTACGCCGCTGAAACCTAAGCCTATCGCTGCCCACCGGATGGGGCCAGGATCAGCCATGCGCTCCTCCCTCGCCCGACGCTTGCCTGCCCGCCAATGATGGCACACCATGGACCCCGGCACAGTCGCGATCCTGGGCGAACAGGTGCTACCTGTTCACTCAAGACCCTGGGAAGAGCGTTCTCGGAAGCCCAAGCCTTAGGCAGCACGCACCTCCCCCTACACTGTACGAACTTACGACACTCTTAGGGTCCGGTTCTCCGCCACGGTGGGCGAGGAGCCGGAGGTCGAGTTGACGCTGACCTAGCGCTTGAGCGCTCGCGCCTTGCTTACGGAACCGGGAGCAAGCGTATTCTCGGAACTTGGGGATGTCCTCGCCCGTACGGGCCGTTATGCTTGAGAGAGGTTTTCGCGAGGAGTGGGTGAGTCGGGAGGAGCGCGACGGTGGAGGTGATCGGCTCGGGCGTGGTGCGCGTCGCCACGCTCAACCTGTGGGGACGGCGCGGGTCTTGGGCCGAGCGCCGATGGGCTTTTGCGGACAGCTTCCGCGAACTGCGGCCCGACCTCGTGGCGTTCCAGGAGGCGATCGCGAACGATGAGTACGACCAAGTCATCGACCTGCTTGGTCCGGAGTACCACGTCGCCCACCAGAAGGACCGGGAGACCAACAGGCTGGACGGTACCGAGGATGGACAGGACGTCTCGATTGCGAGCCGTTGGCCGTTAGGAAGCGTGCAAGAAGTTGACCTCGACGTGACGCCGCGGACCGGAGACTTCGCCCATACGACGCTTTTCGCGGAGGTACTCGCGCCCGAGCCCATCGGTTTGCTTCTGTTTGTCAACCACCTACCCAGTTGGCAGTTGACCTTCGAGCACGAGCGTGAGCTGCAGACCGTGGCAGCCGCGCGGGCCATCGAGGAGTTACTCGATGGCCGCGAGATGCACGTGGTCTTGGCCGGGGACTTCGATGCCACGCCCGACTCGGGCAGCGTGCGCTTCTGGCGCGGACTACAATCCCTCGGTGGTATGAGCGTGTGCTACCGGGACGCTTGGGAGAGCACACATGGAGCGGCCCCTGGTCACACCTTCACCGCGCGTAACCCGTTGGTGACCGCCGAGAACTACGACTGGGCGCTGGAGTTGGGCCGCAGGATCGACTATGTGATGGTGCGCTGTGTAGAGCACGGTCCCACTCTCGATGTCTCCTCCTGCGAGCGCATCTTCGAGGAGCCGGTGGACGGGGTGTGGGGCAGCGACCACTTCGGCGTCGTAGCGGACCTCGCGATTATGGCACCGGATCCCCCCACACCCTCCTAGCTTGGCAGGCGAGATGCACCCTCTGCCGTCCGCAAGGCCCGACACGCTCCTCCGGATCCTCGCCACCAGCGACCTCGGCGCGGCTCTCGCCCCGATGCCGACGAGCTTCGGCCAGAGTGGCACGTGCGCGGGTATTGTCGCCCTACTCGAGCGGGAGCGCGAACTCCAGCCGACGGTCTGGCTGGACGCGGGTGACCTCGTGGTCGGCAACCCGGCCTACCCGCTGCTCGGTCGGCGTCCGTGGGAGGAGGTAGCCGACCTGCCGATCGCCGCGGCCGCTGCGGGCAACCACGAGTTCGACGACGGCGTGTCCGCCCTAATGGAGGCTGCGCGGTCGCTAGAGTTCCCGCTGCTATGCGCCAACGCCGACGTCGGCCTCCCGGGTAGCACTATCGTAGACGCGGCGGCAGGCCCGCTCGGGGTGATCGGGCTTACCAACCCGCACATCGACCGATTCTCGCTGGGTCCCCGCGTGATCGAGGACTGGCCGGACCGGGTCGAGGCGCTGGCACGCGGGTTACGCGAGCAGGGCGCCCGGTGGGTCGTGGCGCTGCTCCACGACGGGGTGGAGTGGTGGCCGAACGGCGATCCGGTCGGGCCGCCGATCCGGACCCGCCCCGACCGGCTTGAGGCGCTCGCTAGGCCCTGGGCCCGTTACGTCGACCTCGTCCTTTGCGGCCACAACCTCTGCGGCTGGCACGGGGAGCTCGACGGGACGCCGGCCGGGCACGCCTACGTCTACGCGAGCTCGGTGCTGGTGGTGGACGTGCCTGAGGCGCCGAACGGCCCGGTCGTGCGCGGGTCCTTCCGCGTGCCCGCAGTCTGTCCGGCGCGGCCGAGCCAGACCGTCGACGCCACGGACGCCGCGGCGGCGCGGGTCGTCGGCGAGTGCTCGGAGACGTGGCTGACCCGAACTGGCGCCAAGCGTTACCTCCCAGATCTACTTGCGGAAGCGCTGCGCTCGGCGACTGGCGCCGAGGCCGCACTCGTGCTGCCGGGCTTCCACAGCACCCAGGCACCCTTGGACGGGGCGGTGGCCGCCCTGCGCGCGGGGCCGGTCAGCGAGCTCGACCTTGTGCGCATCTTCGACGACGCGGACGACCGTCCGGTGGTCGCCGAGCTTCGGCCCGGCGAGTTCCGCGCGGCCGTCGACTCCTACGAGGCCATCTCCGATCCGCGCGCCCGCGACGGCGACCGGGTGTGGTGGAACTGGTGCCGCATGCCCGCCGGAACCAGCACAGCGGTGAACGACCCGAAGACGGTAGCGGTCATGACCCCCGTCGCGAGTCGCCACCTCGGCGAATGGTTGGGCCGCGAGCCCGCCTACGAGCCGGCGGAGGTGGGTGGGCGGGACGCGCTCGCCCAGGCGCTCCGGTAGCCACCCGAACGGCCGCTACGGCGCCGGCCACACCCCCATACACTTTCGAAACGAAACAAATCACTACCGAAGGCGAGGACCGTCCCCAGGCTCCGCTTCTCCGCCACTGTGGGGGAGGAGCCGGTAGTCGAGGTGGCGCTGGACTAGTGGTTGGACGCTGGTGGGCTGCTCGCCCAACGCGTCCAAGTGGACTTTTCGGAAGTACTAAGGAGCCGAGCGCCTTAGGCTTCCATCCGCTCGACCCACTGCGCTCTCCACTCGGGGGCCTCGAATGGCTCGGCGTAGTAGCGCCTGTCCCGCCACATCTTACCGTCTCTCAACTCGATGAGTAGCACCACGTCGAATACCTGCCCACCGCCGTAATCGTTGACCCCTTCGACCACCCACAGCCCATCCCTAACAAGCACTCGGCGTAACTGGATAGATGGGGGAGCGGGGTAGGCTTCCTGAAACTCCCGCATCTTATCGCGACCCCGTATGGACTCTCCCGACTGGGGCATTTCCATCACGTAGTCATGGTGGCGCAGCTCGTACTCCTCTTGGGCGCTAAGGTTAGAAAAAAGTTCCACGAGGAAGCGGTGCGCCTCCTGCTCGTTCATATCCTCGAGGTTGGGCACCCGCTGCTCGGCCATCTACACTTCTCCTTTTGTAATCACGAAGTCGCTTACCTACCTATTGCGATAATGCCATCATAGGTAGCCCGGCGCATCAGCCTCGGCTTCCTGTTCGCAGCCGTAGGCAGCACGCACCCCCCCGTGTGATAGTCGAAGTTACAACGGACCGAAGGTTCGCTTCTGCGCCACGATGGGGGAGGAGGCGGAGATCGAGGTGGGGCTGGTCTAGTCGAAGGACGTTACTCCCAGCACACAAATGCGTTCGCCCTGGGATTCCGCGCTTTCATAACCGACAGGGGCGCCGAGCGTGTAATATGGTCAAGGACGTAGCGAAGGGAGTTCGACCTTGTTCAACCTCGTCCCCGGCCTCTTCGCGATCTCTTTGTTCGTCGCGGCCTCGGTCGCCGGGCTCTACTTGGTGCAGCGTTTCGTGCCCATGGAGCTGCGCAAGCAACACAACGATGTAGCGGGCTTCATATACGCGGTCGTGGGCATAGCCTACGCCGTTCTGATGGGGCTGGTGGTCGTCTCGTCGTGGGAGCAGTTCGATGCTGCCAGGCGCACGGTCGAAGGCGAGGCGGACGAGTTGGCCGAGGTCTTCTGGCTTGGCCACAGGCTGCCCGAACCCGAGGGGCGACGGCTCCAAGAGCTCGCCCGCTCCTACGCGAGGGTAGTGGTAGAGGAGGAGTGGCCGCTCTTAGCCCGCGGCGAGAGCAGCCCCCGGGCGTGGGCGCTCATCGACGAGATCCGGCTGAGCGTCCAGAACCAGGACCCGCACACCCAAGCCGAGCAGGTGCTCTACGAGCAAAGCCTCGAACGCGTCCACGAGCTGGGCGACGCCAGGAGGGACCGGCTGGTGCAAGCCCGCGAGGGCATACCCCTCATACTGTGGGCCGTCCTCGTGACGGGAGCCATGGTCACGGTGAGCTTCACGTACCTCTTCGGCTTGGACAGCAACACTACCCACACGCTGATGGTTGCGGCGTTGGCCCTGGTTATCGGGCTGGTGCTCTTCACCATCGGCGCCTTGGAGTACCCATTCTCGGGTTCCGCACGGCTCGGCCCTGGGGCCTTCGAGCTCGTGTTGGAGAGGTTCGAGAGCAGTAGGCTCAGCGTCCTGTGAGGACGAGCGTCCGAGTCCCAAAACACTGAACGCACCGAGCTCAGGTTTCGCGCCCAAATGCCTGAGGGAGTCTTGGAGGTAGATATTGCGTAGCGCTTCACGCCTGGAAAGACCGCTGAAGCTCGTGGAAGGCGCGTTCTCGGAAGTCCGGCGGCTAACCGCCCCGCTGCACCGCCCCCCCGTGCTCCGTCAGCCCGTGCTTTTCGAGCAGGGCCCGGTAGTCCTCCTTGGCGGCCTCGACGATGCCCTCCTTCGTGGCACCCCTAGCGCTGAAGGCGGCCACGAAGGTACCGTCCTGGCGCCGCAGCACGACGACGTCGGGGTCCGACTCGTCCAGGTGGTAGTCGAACTTCGGTAGCTTCGGCTCCTCCAGTGCGCGGCTCCTCGTGCTTCTCGACCGTACCCGTAAGACACTATATATAGTATCATGAGTTACAGGCACACCTACATCTGGTGCATTGGGTCGTTGTGCTCGTAGTGGTGAACTATCTAGGGGGATTCAAAGGCGCTGTCCTAGCCTCGGCCTCGTAGGAGCTGGCCAATCGGAAGCCCTATTCACCGAAGCTCGTAGAAGGGGTGTTCTCAGAAGCTGGCTGCAGAAACTTGGCGTACAGGGAACGCATAGGATGTGCGCCAAGCGGAAGTAATCTGGGGGAGAGATTAGCCCTCCAGCGCTTCGGCCTCCCCCTGTAGCTCCTGCTCTGGTGTTTGGGCGACGGCGATCATCGGACGGTTCTCTTTGCTCACGGTGAGCTGGAACACGTCCGGGCGCGCGTAGTGGCCGGCTACGTCGAGGTTCCACTTCGATCCGTTCATCTGCCTCGGGTCCAGTTCGGCGTAGAGGATGCCTTCCTTAGCGTTCAGTGGCCCGGCGACGAACTTGCCGTCGGGGCTCACGATGGCGCTGTCTCCTTTGTTGATCCACTCTCCGACCTCGGCGTAGTACTTTGCCTTGAACTCGAGCCGGTCGGGGATATCTTCTTTGCGCATGGCAATAGAGCAGCCAACCACGTACGCTCGTCCTTCCTTGGCGATATGCCTGAGGGTGGAGAGCCAGGGCTCTCCATTATCCCACGTCGGAGCGAGGTAGATCTGTACACCCCAGGCATAAAGCGAATAGCGGGCAAGCGGCATGTAATTCTCCCAGCAGATCAAACCGCTCAGCTTACCCAGGGAGGTGTCATAAACTTCGAGGGTACTGCCGTCACCCTGCGCCCACACCATGCGCTCGGGGGCCGTGGGCACTAGCTTCTGGTGTTTACCTAACAAGTTGCCTTGGGGGTCAATGTAGAGCAGGGTGTTGTACAAGCTCGCGTTGCTGGCCTGTGCGTTGCGCTCGTTGAGGCCCATCACTACGTAAATGCCAGCTTGCCTCGCGGCCTTACAAAGTTCCTCGGTGACGGGGCCGGGGATCTCGACCGATTGCTCTAGCAACTCCGCGTAGATGTCGGCTAGCATCCGGTGCTGGCCAGGCGGTATGCGCCACACCCAGTCCGGGTAGGTAGGGATGAAAGCCTCAGGGAAGGCCACCAAGCGGGCTCCGCTTCGTCCGGCTTCAGCGATCAGCTCGCGGGCTTTGGCAACCGTGGCTGCGCGGTCAAGGAACACAGGCGCCGCCTGGACCGCAGCTATCTTGAAGGTCGACACGATCGTCAACTCCTTCCCGCTCGGCCAACTACTCCTTCTGCACCACTATGATGGCACCTGGCTAACCTCGGTGCATGTATAAAAGGACTAGTGAACGACACCGGGGAAGGAGCTTTCTCGGGAACCCAAGCCGTAGACAGCGCGCACTTCCCCGGGTGATGAACGAAGTTACTACGTCCCGAAGGTCCGCTTCTCGGCCAAGGTGGGGGAGGAGCTGGAGGTCGAGGTGGCGTTGGTCTAGCCGCCACAAAGCTATCCACAGGACTACTCAGTG
>DATACV010000085.1:0-1698 GCA_036258875.1 Rubrobacteraceae bacterium | reverse complement strand
ACGTTCGCGGGCCACGGTCAGCTCCCGGCTGGCCGCCTGCCTGAGGAGTGGCGCGTCCGATGCGACCGTGATCAGGTCGAACCCCGCCCCGGCGTGCCTCCGCGCCCACTCGCCGGAGGGGCAGTGTATCCCCGCGGCGATGCCGTGCTCGTGGCAGGCCTCCCTTATCCGCCGTACGGCCTCGGCGTGCTCGCCCTCCTTTATCTCCAGGCTCGGAGGCAGCCCGAGGGAGAGGGCGAGGTCGCTTGGGCCTATGTAGATGCCGTCGAGGCCCGGCGTCACGGCGATCTCGTCCACCCTCTCGAGGGCCTCCCGCGTCTCGACCATGACGAAACACAGGACCTCCCCGGCGAGGTCTTCAGGGTCGCGCGAGCCGATCACGCCCGCCGCCCGCACCGGGCCGAAGGAGCGCATCCCCTGCGGCGGGTAGCGGCAGGCGGAGACGGCGCGGGCTGCGTCGTCCGCGCTGTTGACGAGCGGCGCGATCACGGCCCACGCCCCGGCGTCGAGGGCCTTCATGATGAGGAACGGGTCGTTGGAGAGAACCCGCGTGATGGGCGCAGATCCCCCGGCCCGGATCGCCTGCAACATCGGCACCATCGAGTCGTAGTCGATAAGCCCATGCTGCTGGTCCACGCACACGTAGTCGGGCCCGGTTTGCGCGAGGACCTCAGCCCCCGCCGAGCCCGGCGTCACGGACCACAGCCCGAACACAGGCCGGCCCTCGGTCCAGGCCTCTTTTATCGGGTTACCGGTCAACCGACCAGAAGGACGTGCACGTCGCCGGGGCCGTGCATGCCGACGAAGATCTCCATCTCGATGTCCCCGGAGCGGCTGGGGCCCGTGTGGAAGACGACGTTGGCCGGCAGATCCCCGGCCTCCGCGTACCTCTGTATGGCCTCCGGCACCGTGCGCAGCACCCTGTCGGCGGCGACGATGGCGACGTAGGTCGGCGGCAGGAGGGTCACCGTGCGCGCCTTCCCAGGCCCGCTGGTCAGGACCAGGCTCCCGGTGTCTGCGATCGCCCACTCGGCGGTCGAGAGCCCGATCTCCGCCCTCGCGGCCGCCTTCTTGAAGCGCTCCGAGTCCTCGGGGTCGCGCGCGACGACCACCTCTACCCCGGACTCCTGGAGGGGACCGTCCACCCCCTCCAGCTCCTCGACGTCCCAGCGGACGAGCATCTCCGCGCCCCGCTCGCGGGCCAGGGAGAGCACGTACTCGTGCGCCTCTTCGAGGCTCCCGACCCGAGCTCCGTGTCCGCCTAAAGAGTCGAGCTCCTCGAGGAAGCGTGCCGGCGGGTCGTCTATGGGGGGGCTCTCGTACGGCCTGTCTTCCTTGCGGGTCCAGGCGACATCCGGAGCGTGGGTTGGCTTGTACCGGCCGGTCCGGGTGCGGTGGCGGATGGACTCGAGGAACTCAGCTCTGTCGGCCATCTACTGGATGCCCTCCTTCCAGAGCTCGCGGAAGGACTTCTCCGCCAGCGGCGGCAGCTCCCTGTAGTCCGTCCACGCGCTCAGGGGACCGGGGAGGGGCCGGACGGAGCCCTCCCTGAGGAGGGGCCTCTGGGCCACACGGCCCACCTTGCCGGAGATCTTGAGCAGGGCCGGGTTCCTCATCGTGTTCTCGAACCCCTTGAAGGCCAGCGTCTCCCCCTTGCCCCTGACGCCCTCCTCAACCTGGCGGTTGCGGAGCTTGAGC
>DATACV010000084.1:0-2716 GCA_036258875.1 Rubrobacteraceae bacterium | reverse complement strand
GCCTGGAACCCGGAGGCGTAGGTCTTGGAGAGGTTGGACACGGAGACTACGGGCTGCAAGACCACCTCGCTCTCGACCATCGTCAGTAGTTCGTCGTTCATTCAGCTCCTGTTTCTCGCGATAACCCGGCGGCGTCGTGCGACGGGCCGGGTCCTGTCCGTGCCCTTATGGTCGCACGGACACGTAACCTATACGTCAGAAGGAAGTACGGTTCTTAGCCTGTATCTTCGTACAGGTTGGACTTCCAGACAGGCTCGACGTCATTAATAGATCTTCTTTCCTTCGCTTAGCATCGCCACGAACTTCTCGATGCGCCGGGCCCGCGTCTCGGGCCTCTTGGCGTCGCCTATCTGGTAGAGGATCGCGTACCTGTTCCTGCCGTCGAGTGTCTCGAAGAACTCGCGAGCCGGATCGTTCTTCTCCAGCTCCCGCAGCAGGTCGTCCGGCACCTGTGCGGTGCTCGGCGCGTCGTAGGCGGCGTCCCACCGGCCGTCCGCCCTGGCCCGCTCGACCTCCCGCAGTCCCGCGGGCTTCATCTCGCCCCTCTCGATGAGCTCGGTGGCCTTCTGGCGGTTGATCTTCGACCACTTGCTCCTCGCCCTGCGCGGGGTGAACCGCTGCAGATAGTAGTCCTCGTCGAACTTGCGAACCTGACCGTCGATCCAACCGTAGCAGAGGGCGGCTTCCACGGCTTCCGCGTAGGTTACCGTCTCGATGCCCGAGCCCTTTTTGGCGATCTTGAGCCACAGCCCGTCCGACGTCGCGTGCTGCTCATCGAGCCAGGCCGCCCAGGCATCGCGGGAAGCGAACGGGATAACCGGCAGGTCCGCCGGGGCGGTCATGCCGTCCCCCTTCGACCGCCGGTGCGTCGGCTCGGCCGCATGGTGGGAGCCTGGCCACGTTCTACCAACCCGGACCTCCTCGTCTCGACTTCCTGCCCAACAGGAGTTTACTCGCAGCGCCGCTGGGTCCCCAGAACCAACTTCGGGGCACGTCCGGATGGTCTGTGGAGCTACCCGGCCTCGTCACCCGCTCTGGGCAACCGCGACCCCGGCCCTGGGGCGCGCAAAGCGCTCCGCGGCACCACACCTCCCGGAGCTCGTGTTAACGTTTGGAGAGGGGCTCGATCGCCACGATCGCCGGGCCGGCGCGGGCGCTCGACCCACCCCCGGTGGGGTCGTGTGCAAACTGACTCGAGCCGAAAGGAACCGCAGATGGAACTCGGCCTCTACACCTTCGCCGACGTCGGGCCCGAGATCGACCCAGCGCGGCGGCTGCGCAACCTCATGGAGGAGATCGAGCTTGCCGACCAGGTCGGGCTCGACGTCTTCGGCGTCGGCGAGCACCACCGCCCCGACTACGCGGTCTCCGCGCCGGCTGTCGTGCTCGCGGCTGCCGCGGAGCGCACGAAGAAGATCCGCCTCACGAGCGCGGTCACGGTCCTGAGCTCGGACGACCCGGTGCGTGTCTTCCAGGACTTCGCGACGCTGGATCTCCTCTCGGGCGGGCGTGCCGAGATCATGGCCGGACGCGGCTCGTTCATCGAGTCGTTCCCGCTCTTCGGCTACGACCTCGACGACTACGACGAGCTGTTCGCCGACAAGCTCGAGCTGCTGCTGGAGCTGCGCGCGTCCGAGCGCGTTACGTGGTCGGGCGCTCACCGCGCGCCGCTCGACGACGCCGGCGTCTACCCGCGTCCGGTCCAGGACCCGCTGCCGGTCTGGATCGCCGTAGGCGGGACGCCGCGGTCGGTGGTCCGCGCCGCGGTGCTCGGCCTGCCGCTGGCGATCGCGATCATCGGCGGCCAGCCGGAGCGCTTCGCGCCCCTCGCCCGGCTCTACCGCGAGGCCGCGAGGGAGGCCGGCCACGACCCCAAAGGGTTGCCTATCAGCATCAACTCGCACACCTACGTCGCCGAGACGTCGCGGCGAGCGAGCGACGAGTACTTCCCAACCTACGCCGCGATGATGAACCGGATCGGCAACGAGCGTGGCTGGCCGCCGATGGGTCGCACCCAGTTCGAGGCGGGGCGCTCGCCGCGCGGCGCGCTCCTCGTCGGAAGCCCCGAGGAGGTTGTGGAGAAGATCCTCTTCGAGCACGAGCTCTTCGGCAACGAGCGCTTTATGGCCCAGATCAGCGTCGGCACGCTGCCGCACGAGATGACCATGCGCGCGATCGAGCTGTTCGGCACCGAGGTCGCCCCCGCCGTCCGCAAGGAGCTCTCGCGCCGGTCCGCCGCGGGCGCGGGAGGGCCGGCGGCCGTCTGATCCACCTTCACCGATGGCTGGCTGCTCGCGACGTCTCGCGCTTCGTGGAGGTCGGGCGGAGCCGTACCGGATTCATCCCGGATTCATCGCGACCGTCTACCTTCGTTGCGAGCAGGTCAATAGAGAACGGTCTGGCCGACCCGAGATGACGCCTCCCGAAAGGAGCGTGCCGTGAGCACCGCCTTCGCCGCCTGTCCTTCGGCCTTCGTCTACGCGGACCCGGACGGCCGGGAGAAGATCGACCACCTCCTCTGGGGCGCCTTCGTGGAGGTCCTCGATCAGGAGCAGGGGGAATGGCTCAAGGTGAAGCATCAAGGCCGAGACCGTTGGATGCGGAAGGAGGATATCCAGGAACAGCGCCTGCTCGAGGTCAACTTCGTCGACATCGGGCAGGGGGACGGTTGTTTCATCGTGACGCCCGACGACAGGTTCATCCTCGTCGACGCAGG
>DATACV010000083.1:0-5692 GCA_036258875.1 Rubrobacteraceae bacterium | reverse complement strand
CAGGAGAGGGTCTCGGATCGCGCTACCTTCAATGCCAACCCGACGGACCAGGGAGGTCTCTATGAGAAAGGTGATCGCGCTGGAGCTGGTGTCGCTGGACGGCGTCATCGAGTCGCCCGAAGAGTGGGCCTTCTCCTATTCAAACGACGAGATGGAGGCGGCGAACGCGGCGGGGATGGAGGCGTCGGACGCGTTGCTGCTGGGGAGGGTGACCTACGAGGGGTTAGCCGCCTTCTGGCCCAACCAGCCGAGCGGCACGCCGATGGTGGACTACATAAACAGCGTGCGCAAGTACGTGGTTTCGGGGACCCTGGAAGAGCCCCTCGGGTGGAACAACTCGGCCCTGATCAGGGGCGACGAGTTCGCGGAGGGCATCGCCGAGCTCAAGCGGCAACCCGGCAAGAACATCACGATCATCGGCAGCGCCGCCCTCGTGCGGTCGCTGCTTGAGGAGGGGCTCCTCGACGAGCTGAGGCTGATGGTCCACCCGATAGTACTGGGGAGCGGGAAGCGTCTCTTCGAGGACGAAGGAGATCGGCTGCCTCTGGAGCTCGTGAGCTCGCAGGCGTTCGCCACGGGCGTCCTCGACATAACCTACCGGCCCGCAGGCGAGCAGGGGACCTGAGGCGGGAGACCGCACGAAAGGAAGGCGCACCATGGATTGGAAGCTCGAAGTGGTCCCGGTCCCCGTCAAGGACGTGGACCGCGCGAAGCGCTTCTACGCCGAGCAGGTGGGCTTCGTCGTCGACCTCGACACCCGGATAGGCGACGAGGTGCGCCTCGTCCAGCTGACCCCGCCAGGATCCGGCTGCTCGATCCACCTGAGCACGGGCATCCTGAGCATGCCGCCGGGGGTGCTGGAGGGCCTGCAGCTCATCGTCGCCGACATCGAGGCCGCCAGGGCGGAGCTCGTCGAGCGCGGCGTGGACGTCGGCCCGGTCCAGCACATGGAGGGCGGCGAGTGGGTCGAGGGACGGGGCGGAAGGTGGAACTCCTTCGTCTTCTTCAGCGATCCTGACGGTAACGGCTGGATCCTGCAGGAGCGGCCGGCCAGTGACTAGTCCAGACAAAGGAGGATGAACGTGGGCAAGGTATCTATGGGTCTCTCGATGTCGCTGGACGGCTTCATAGCCGGGCCTAACGACGGCCCCGAGTATCCGCTCGGTGAGGGCGGCGAGCGGCTCTTCGCGTGGTACTCCGCCGGCGACACCGAGTACGGGTTGCCTGGCACCGAGATGGTGTTCAGGGTCTCGTCGCAGAGCGCTGAGCTCCTCCGGGAGGCGCACGCCAGGATGGGGGCGTTCGTGACGGGGCGGAGGACCTTCGATATCACCAGCGGGTGGGGCGGCAACCCTCCCCTGGGCGTACCGACCTTCGTCGTCACCCACTCGGTGCCGCAGGAATGGGTCTACGAGGGATCCCCATTCACGTTCGTCACCGACGGCGTCGAGAGCGCCGTCGAGAAGGCGAAGGCTGCCGCGGGAGACAGGGACGTCGCCGTCGGCGCCGCCAGCATCGTCCAGCAGTGCATCAGGGCGGGACTTCTCGACGAGATACACGTCGACCTGGTGCCCGTCCTGCTCGGGGACGGCGTCCGCTTGTTCGAGCATCTGGGCGCGGGGCCGATCGAACTGGAGCGCACCAGCGTGGTCGAAGCACCAGGAGTAACCCACCTCACGTTTCGTGTCGTCGGGCAGTAGGGAGAGATGACCGTGACGGACAACAACCTGACCGGCACCACGGAGAGTCCGGGAGAGAAGAACATGGTCGTAACCCGAGTCTTCGATGCGCCCGTCGAGCAGGTGTGGCACGCGTGGACGGATCCCGAGCGCGTGATGCGCTGGTGGGGGCCGACCGGCTTCACGTCGCCGCTCGCCAGGATGGACGTCCGCGAGGGCGGTACGTCCCTCGTGTGCATGCGTTCGCCGGAGGGCCACGACCTCTACAACACCTGGACCTACCGGGAGGTCGTGCCCCCGCGGCGGCTCGAGTTCGTCCAGCGCTTCTCGGACGAAGACGGTAATACACTCGACCCCGGCGCGCTGGGCTTGCCCCCCGGCATCCCGCGGGAGGTGCCCCACGTGGTGACCTTTGAGGCCGCTGGTGAGGGGAAAACGGAGCTGACCGTCACCGAGTACGGCTATACCTCGGACAAGGTCGTTGAGGTGTCCAGGGCCGGCATGGAGCAGTGCCTCGACAAGATGGCCGCGAGCATTGCCCGGGCGACCTGAGATGCCAACGGACGTCAGCGCGGAGCGGTTCGTCGAGAGGCTAGAAGCCCACCGTTCCCCGGAGGAGCTTGAGAAGCGCCGGCGCTACTTCAAGACCGGCCAAGGCCAGTACGGCGAGGGCGACGAGTTCATGGGCGTGCGCATGGGACAGGTCTTCGGGCTCGCCAGGGAGTTCGTCGAGATGCCGCCGGGCGAGATCGAGAGGTTGCTCGAGAGCCCGATCCACGAGGTACGGGCCGGCGCTTTGAGCATCATGGACAAGCAGGCTCGCCGCAAGAGGACGCCCGAGAGCCGCAGGAGAGAGCTGTTCGACCTCTACCTGAGGCGCACCGACAGGATAAACAACTGGGACCTGGTCGACGTGGCATGTCCGTACGTCGTGGGCGGTTACCTGTTCGACAAACCGCGCGAGGTCCTCTACGAGCTGGCGCGCTCCGAGAACCTGTGGGAGCGCCGTACCGCCATCGTCAGCACCTCCTACTTCATAAAGCAGGGCGACGTGGACGACACCTTCGAGATCGCCGGGATGCTCCTGGACGACGACGAGGACCTGATCCACAAGGCCACCGGGGGATGGCTGCGCGAGGCCGGCAAGCAGGACCTCCAGAGGCTGTTGAGCTTCCTTGACAGGCATGCCGCCACCATGCCGCGCACGGCGCTGCGCTACGCCACCGAACACCTGGATAAAGAAGCGCGGACCCATTACCTGAGCATGAAGAAATCCGCAGAGGCAGGACGAGATAAGGAAGGAACTCTATAGTGACCGACATACAGCGACAAGTCCAGGAAGCCATCGACCGGCTGGTCGAGTCCGGGGCCGAGAGGGGCCTGCAGGTAGCCGTCTACCGCGACGGCGAGCAGGTGGTAGACGCCGTCGCGGGCGTCGCCGACCCGGAGACCGGGCGACCGGTAACATCCGACACCCCGTTCTTTAGCTACTCGATCGGCAAGGGCGTGGCCGCGACGGTGGTCCACTCGCTCGCCGAGCGCGGCGCCCTCGACTACGACACGCCGGTTGCCGTGCTGTGGCCGGAGTTCGGCGCCCACGGCAAGGACAGGGTTACCGTGCGGCACGCGTTGAGCCAGTCGGCCGGGGTGCCGGGTCTGCCGCTTGGGCTGACGGTGGACGATCTGTGCGATTGGGAGAAGATGAGCGCGATCATCGCCGACTCGGAGCTCTGGTGGGAGCCCGGCACGAAGATCGGCTACCACGCAATCACGTGGGGCTACATCGTCGGCGAGATCATCCGCAGGGCCAGCGGCAAGCCGATCCCCCAGGCACTGCGGGAGGAGGTGGCCGAGCCGCTGGGCGTGGCCAACGAGCTCTTCTTCGCGGTTCCAGCCGCCGAACAGAGCCGGCTTGCCAAGCTGGAGGACGCTCCGGGCGGCGAGGAGATGTTCGGCGAGCTGCCCGAGGACTCGCCGATCCTCAAGCTGGGGCCAAACCTCTCGGCGGAGGATGCCAACAGCGCCGAGGTGCTAGGTGCCAACATCCTGGCGGGGGGCACCGTGACAGCCCGCGCCGTGGCGCGCATGTACGCCGCGCTGCTGGGCGAGGTGGACGGCGTGCGCCTGATATCGCCCGAACGGCTGCGGGAGGTCTCCGCGGTGGCGATGAGCGGTCCCGACCAGATCTTCGGCTTCCCGACCTCGTGGGGGCTGGGCTACTCCATAGGCCAGTTCATGTCGAACCTGCAAGAGACGCAGCACGTGTTCGGGGTGGGGGGTATCGGCGGCAGCCACGCCTACGCCGACACCAGGACCGGAACCACGTTCGCGCTTACCAAGAACTGGCTCACCCCCAGCTTCGAATCCGCCGAACAGGTAGCCGGGATCGTCACCAAGGCGGTCGCCGACGGCTAGCCAGCTCAAAGAGACGCCACGGGCGACTCCTCGAAAGGAGAACCGATCATGGACGAGAACACCGACGAAGCCCTAGCTTACCAGCGGCCCGAGCCGAGCCCCGACCTGAGGAGCCTCGGGGAGAGGCTGGCCGGAACGTGGGAGGTCTCGGGCGGCGCGCGGGGGAAGATCACCTTCGAGTGGATGGAGGGCGGCTTCTTCCTGATCCAGCGCGTCGAGCTCGAGCAGCACGGGCAGAAGATCAAGGGAGTCGAGATCATCGGCCACGAACGCCCTTTCGGGGCCGAACCGAGCGAGGAGATAAAGTCGCGCTTCTACTCCAACACGGGCGACACCCTCGACTACGTCTACGAGCTGGAGGGGGACGGCCTCAAGATCTGGGCCGGAGAGAGAGGCTCCCCCGCGTACTACGAGGGCACCTTCGGCAGCGACGGCGCTCACCTGTCCGGCGCGTGGGTGTACCCGGGTGGCGGCGGGTATGCCTCGACGGCCACCCGGGTCAAGTAGAGGAGGGCCCGATGGCCGAAGATACAGTCAAGCCGGTGGCGCCGATCTCACCAGCGGCGGCACGCCTGTCGTTGGCGGGGGCCGCTACCTTCCTGGTTCTGCTCGCCGCACTGCACTTCCTCAAACCGGGCTTGGATCCCTCGTGGCGCATGGTCAGCGAGTACGAGATCGGGCGCTACGGCTGGGTGATGGCGCTGGCGTTTCTTTCCCTGGCGTTCAGTTGCGTCGCGCTCGTAGTCGCGGTCCGGTCGCAGGCACGGACCACGGGCGGTCGCATCGGGCTGGCCCTGCTCCTGGTCAGCGCCCTCGGCATGACCATCGCCACCATCTTCACCGCCGACCCCATAACGGCGAGCCAGAGTGAGCTGACGACCCACGGCAACCTCCACGGTTTGGGGGCGCTTCTTGGCATCCCCACCTTTCCGGTCGCCGCCACCCTCATCAGCCTGAGTCTGGCTCGCGCCCGGGGCTGGTCTACGGCACGGCGATCGCTTCCGTGGATGGCCGTCCTCACCTGGATCGTGCTGCTGGTGTTCGTGGCATCCGTGGCCGTCATGCTGCCGCGGGGCGACGGCGGATTCGGCCCGGACGTGCCGATCGGGTGGCCCAACCGGCTCCTGGTGCTGGCCTACAGCGCGTGGCTGATGGTAGCGGCCTGGCAAGCGATCCGGGTGGGCAGCCGACGACCATTCACCGGGGAGGCCTAACCCCGATGGCAGACACGTACGTCGAGGCCAACGGGATCAGGGTCCATTACGAGACCCACGGCGAGGGCGAGCCGCTGTTGCTCGTCCACGGCGGGACCGCCACCTCGCGTTCCTGGTCGTCGCACCTGCCGGCCTTCACAGAGCACTTCCGGGTCTTCGCCCCCGACAGCCGCGGCCACGGCAGGACAGACAACCCGGCGGGCGAGCTCGACTACCGCGTGATGGCGGACGACGTGGCGGCTCTTATCACGGCTCTGGGCTTGCAAAGGCCGCTCGTCCTGGGCTACAGCGACGGAGGCCAGATCGCCCTCGAGCTCGCCATGCGCTACCCCGGGTTGGCCGGAGCCCTGGTCCTTGGCGGCACGCAGTACAGGTTCTCCGACG
>DATACV010000082.1:0-1855 GCA_036258875.1 Rubrobacteraceae bacterium | reverse complement strand
TACACGGCCCTGAGCGTCTTTGGCCTGATCCCCAGCTGATAGAACAGATCACCCGAGACGCCCGGCCTTTGCGCCGACCGGGCGTCTCTCGTTGCGGCGGGACAACGCCGGCAGCATAATCCGCGCTACGAACACGCTCTAGATCAGGGGAAAGGGCGCAACCGAGAAGAGGAGGTCGCGGCATGACGGAGACCGCCCGGCGGTACATGGGGAACAGCGTCCCGCGCAAGGAGGACCCCGCGCTCCTGACGGGTCGCGCCACCTACACGGACGACATCAGGCTGCCTGGCATGCTCCACATGGCCATCCTGCGCAGCCCGTACGCGCACGCCAGGGTCACGAACATAGACGTCTCGGCCGCGAAAGAGAAGCCTGGCGTCGTCGCGGTCTTCACGGACGAGGACATAGCCTCGGATCTGGACGGGAGCGCGATGGAGGCCGAGGCCGCCCCCGGCTACGCCGTCGAGGTCGACGAGGCGCCGGGGGGCGAAGCCGGCGTCACCGAGACGGGCGGAGACGAGGCCGAGGCCCCGCCGAGGAGCTTCACCGGCTGGCCGGTCACGGAGGACATAAAGATCCCGGACCACTGGCCTCTGGCGCGGGGCGAGGTCAACTTCGCCGGCGAGCCCGTGGCCGTCGTCCTCGCTACCGACCGCTACAGGGCCCAGGACGCCCTCGAGTCCATCGAGGTCGACTACGAGCCGATGGGCGTGGTGACGGACGTCGAGAAGGCGCTAGAGGATGGATCTCCTCTCGTGCACGAAAAGTTCGGGACCAACGAGTGCTATACCTGGACACTCGGGACCGGAGAGATCGAGGACGCCTTCTCGAGGGCCGATGTCGTGGTCAGCGAGCGCTACGTCCAGCAGCGCCTGATCCCGAGCGCCATCGAGACCCGGGCCGTCGTCGTGCGCCCGGAGCCCGCGAACGGCGGCTTCACCATGTACACCTCGACCCAGGTCCCGCACTTCGTGAAGGACATCCTCTCCGTCATGTGCGGGGTACCCGAGACCAAGCTCCGGGTCGTGGCGCCGGAGGTGGGCGGGGGTTTCGGCTCGAAGCTCAACGTGTACTCCGAAGAGGTGCTGGCGCTCGTGCTGGCGCGCAAGCTCGGGGTGCCGATCAAGTGGGTCGAGGACCGCTCCGAGAACCACCTGGCCACCACCCACGGCCGGGGACAGGTCCAGTTCATCGAGCTGGCCGCGACGAACGAGGGCAAGATCCTCGGCATGAGGGTGAAGCTCCTGGCCGACCTGGGCGCCTACCTGCAGCTCCTCGGCCCCGGCATCGCGATCTTCGGTTCCTTCACCTACCCCGGCCTCTACACCTTCGACGCTTACTCCTTCGAGTGCACAGGCGTCTTCACCAACCTGACCCCGACCGACGCCTACCGCGGCGCCGGACGCTCCGAGGCCGCCTACGCCCACGAGCGGATCATGGACGCCCTCGCGCGCGAGCTGGACATGGACCCGGCCGAGCTGCGCCTGAAGAACCTGATACCCCCCTTCGACGAGCCCACAACCACCCCGGGCGGCGTGATGTACGACTCGGGGGACTACGAGACCTGCATGCGCAAGGCCCTGGACCTCGCCGACTACGAGGCGCTGCGCGAGGAGCAACGCCGCCGCCGCGAGTCGGGGGACGTGAAGCAGATCGGCATCGGCATCGGCAACTTCACAGAGAGCGGCGGCCTCTCACCTTCCAAGGTCACCCATGGCGTCCGCCTCCAGAGCGGCGGCTGGGAGGCCGCCTCCGTGCACGTGCTCGCCTCGGGCAAGGTCGAGGTGATAACCGGCACCTCCCCCCACGGCCAGGGCCACGTCACCTCCTGGTCCCAGATAGCCGCCGACGCCCT